>CANQTI010000151.1 GCA_947626725.1 uncultured Eisenbergiella sp. | reverse complement strand
GGGTGCGCCTCCTTATAGGCCGCCACCCGTCTGCCGATCTCCGAAAAAAGATAGCTGCCCTGCAGCTTCAGATAGTTCTCATTAATGCGATACATGTTCGTGCTCCTTTTTGCCCCACTTTTAAGCCTCTGGGGTCTCTATCCCGTTTTCCGGATCTGTCCCCGGCTCTTTGCGCTTCAGCTGTCATAGATCAGAAGCAGGATCATCTGCGCCGTCTCCACCATGTTGGTGCCGGAATCCATGCTGCATTTCTGGATATAACGGTATGCCTCCTGCTCCGTCATATGGTTCCGTTCCATCAGAACCATTTTCGCGTTGTTGATATAATTCTGCTCCTTCCAGGTCCGCTTGGGCGGCACCGCCTTCCTGCGCCCCAGACGCCGGTCCAGCTGAGCCAGCATCATCTGCACGGTTCCCGCCAGATCGCCGGGCCTGACCGGATAAGTGAGGGCTATCACGCCCTGCGGGCAGTTTTCGGCCTCCGCCGCCGACGTCAAAAGCAGCATCTCAAAATAATCGGGCAAATATCTGGCAAACTGGGTATAGTGCATATCCCGAAGCCGATAGCTGCAAATCACCACGCCGCTTCCCATCTGATGCACCCGTTCCAGCGCGCTGGCTCCCGTGGTGCACACGGCTGCCACCTCCAGTCCCCGGCGGCCCAGTATATCGCGGATCTGCTTCGCTTCTTCAGTTTTTGGCAGAACAACGATTATACTGCTCATCTGTCACACCGCCTCAAGTCCGGAACAAATACTTTTCCACTTCCCATTCGGACACCTGGGACATATACTCATTCCACTCCGCCTTCTTGGCGTCCGCATAAAGCTGGACGAGCTCGCCGCCCAGCACCGTCTTCATAAAGGCGTCCTGCTCCAGCAGGGCCACCGCCTCATGCAGCGTCTCCGGCAGATGCTCTACGCCGGCCGCCACCTTTTCCGCCTCCGTACGCTCCTCGTAGCGCAAAGCCGCAGGCGCGCCGGGATCCAAGCGTCTCTGCATGCCGTCCAGCCCGGCCGCAATGCAGACATTCAGCGCCAAATACGGATTGGCAGAAGGGTCCGGAAACCGAAGCTCGATCCTGGGTCCATCCGCATTGCCGGAATGCACGCGGACCAGCGTGTTCTGATTCCGCGTGGTCCAGATGATGTCCCTGGGAGCCTCGAAGCCCGACATCAGCCGCTTATAGGAATTGACCAGGGGATTGGTGATGGCGCACATGGCCCTGGCATGCGCCATCACGCCGCCCATGAACCACCTGGCCTCGTCGCTTAAACCGTCCTTATCCTCCGGGTCGCAGAAAATATTTTTTCCGTCCTTCATAATCGAAAAGCTGATATGCATGCCCGATCCAGCGGACCCCGCCGTAGGCTTGGGCATGAACGTGGCATGCAGACCGAACCGCTTGGCCGTAGAGCGCACCGCGTTCTTAAAGGTGACAATTTTATCCGCGATTTCCATGGCCTGAGCGCATTTAAAGTCGATCTCGTGCTGAGCGGGCGCACTTTCGTGGAAAGATGCCTCAATCTCAAAGCCCATCTCTTCCAGCGCCAGCACCATTTCCCGGCGGGCATTCTCCCCCAGGTCCAACGGACTGACATCCAAAAAACCGGAACGCTCGTGGCTCACCGTGGTGGGCACGCCGTTTTCGTCGGTATGGAACAGAAAGAACTCGCATTCCGGATGGGCGAATACCGTGTATCCCTGCCCTGCGGCCTGCTCCAGCGTCCGTTTGAGCAGCGCCCGGGTGCTCACCGCCAGCGGTGTTCCGTCCGCCTTTCGGACATCACAGAGAAATCTCGCCACCTTCCCCTGTTGGGGCCGCCAGGGCAATATCACAAAGGTATCCAGATCCGGATACAGAAACAGATCGCCGTACCCCCTGGTATTGATGCCCGCCATCCCATAGCCGTCAAACGCACATTCATTGTTCATGGCGCGTTCCAGCTGACTGGCCGTCACCGCTACGTTTTTCAGCGCCCCGAACAGATCTGTAAACTGGAGGCGGATGAATTCCACATCCTCTTCCTTTACCAGCCGCATAATTTCCGCCTTTGTCATAGCCTTGCTCCTATCCCGTATTCGCTCATTCCCGCCGCGCCCTGCCGGTTTATCCCCGCCGCGCAGCCTGTCAAATTCACAGATTCGTATATCCCATCAGGGATTCGTCCACGGCTCTGGCCGCTTCCCTTCCCTCCGCAATCGCCCAAACCACTAAGGACTGCCCCCGGTGCATATCCCCTGCGGTGAAGATCCTCTCCTCGCTGGTCCGGTATTCGCCGGGCAGGGTCTCCACATTGGTCCTCGCATTCCATTTTACACCAAAACTCTCAGAAATGTAAGTCTCACTTCCCAGAAATCCCGCCGCGATGAGCACAAGATCCACCGGAAGCTCCCGCTGGGTTCCCTCCACCGGGACCATGGCGGTGCGTTTCGTCTTTTCATCCAACTGCGGTTTTAAATTCACGATGACAGCAGCGCATACATTCCCTGCTTCGTCTTTTTTAAACTCTGTCACTGTGGTCTGATAGATCCGGGGATCCTCGCCGAACCGGTCGATGGCCTCCTCCTGACCGTAATCGGTCTTCAGCACCCTGGGCCACTCGGGCCAGGGATTGCTCTCCAGCCGACTCTCGGCGGGCTTCGGCATCATCTCCAGCTGGATCACGCTCTTCGCGCCCAGACGGATGGACGTGCCTACGCAGTCGTTGCCGGTATCGCCGCCGCCGATGACCATCACCCGTTTTCCCTTCGCCAGCTCATAGGGAACATCCGCAAAATCGCTGTCCAGCAGCCGCTTCGTCACACTGGACAAAAACTGCACCGCGAAATAAATGCCCTTCGCGTCGCGGCCCGGCACACGGATGTCTCTGGGGTTGGAAGCGCCGCAGGCCAAAATCACACGGTCGTACTGCGCCGCCAATTCCTTTCCGGAAATGTCCTTTCCGACATTCACATTGCACCGGAATGTGATGCCAGCCTGTTCCATCAGACGGATCCGCCGGTCGATGACGCTTTTTTCCAGCTTCATGTTGGGAATGCCGTAGCGCAGAAGTCCGCCCGGCCGGTCGCTTCTTTCATAGACCGTCACCAGATGTCCCCGGCGGTTCAGCTGCCAGGCGGCCGCCAGTCCGGCCGGACCGCTGCCCACCACGGCCACGGTCTTTCCGGTGCGCACCTTCGGCGCATCCGCCTTCACCAGCCCGTTGGCGAACGCATACTCAATGACCGCCCGCTCATTTTCCTTCGTGCTCACCGGTCTGGCATGCAGACCGCAGGTACAGGCCGCCTCACACAGCGCCGGACAGACCCGGGACGTGAACTCCGGAAAACAATGGGTCTTTGACAGCCGCACATAGGCCTGCTCCCAGTTGCCGTGATACACCAGATCGTTGATCTCCGGCACCAGATTGTGCAGAGGGCACCCGGAAGCCATTCCGGCGATCATCATGCCCGCCTGACAGAAGGGCACGCCGCATTCCATGCAGCGGGCGCCCTGCAGGCGCTGTTCCTCCGCGAACAGCATCCCGTGAAACTCCCGGAAATCTCCGGTCCTCTCCTGCGGGTCCCTCACCGGCCCGTCCTTTCGCTCATATTCCAAAAATCCTGTCGGTTTTCCCATGATCTCCTCTTTTCTTTCTCTGCGGACAGTGTCCGCGGGCCCGATGCCTTGCCGTCATCCGCATCTGCGCCATTCGGACCGTTTCACAAACCGTCGGCCTCCGCGCCCGTCTTCAGCGCTCTGCCGGGACGACAAAGAACATCCCGGTCCGCTGCGCTCCGCTTTCAGCGCTCCGCCAGGCTGGCGTAGAACGCCTCGATCTGCGCCTCCTCCCGGCTCATGCCCTGCTCCTCGAACTGGGAGGAAAGCTGGATCAGCCGCTTATAATCTCCCGGTATAATCTTCTTGAATTTGGGCAGATACTCCGCGAAGTGCTCCAGCACCTCTTTTCCCTTGGCGGAACCGGTGTGCGCCACATGGGCCTCGATCATGGCCCTCAGTTCCTCTTTATCGTATTTGGTCTCCACCTTTTCCATGAGCACCATCTGCTTGTTCAGGTTCCGGTACAGACAGTTTTTCTCATCCAGCACATAGGCGATGCCGCCGCTCATACCGGCCGCGAAGTTCTTGCCCGTGGGCCCCAGAATCACGGCCCGGCCGCCGGTCATATATTCGCAGCCGTGCTCGCCTACGCCTTCCACCACCGCGGTGGCGCCGGAATTGCGGACACAGAACCTCTCGCCCGCCACGCCCGCGATATAGGCCTCGCCGCTGGTGGCGCCGTAAAGGGCCACATTGCCGATGATGATGTTCTCATGGGGTTCAAATTTGGCGTCCTCCGGCGCATATACCACCAGCTTGCCGCCGGAAAGCCCCTTTCCGAAATAATCATTGCTGTCGCCGCAGAGGGACAGGGTCAGACCTTTCGGCAGAAACGCGCCGAAGCTCTGTCCGCCGGCTCCCTCACAGCGGATGGTGACGGTATCCTCCGGAAGCCCCGCCGGATGGAGCCTGGTAATCTCGGCCCCCAGCAGCGTGCCGAAGGTCCGGTCCACATTGGACAGCTTTACCTTATATTCTTTCTTCTCACCGTT
>CANQTI010000150.1 GCA_947626725.1 uncultured Eisenbergiella sp. | reverse complement strand
AGATCGCGGATTATCCCCGCTACAGCGTCCGGGGGTTCGGGATCGACGTGGGACGCCGCCCCGTTTCCATGGAGCTTCTGTATGAGATCGCCCGGGAGCTGTCCAGGCATAAGATGAACACGCTGCAGGTGCATCTGAACGACAACCAGATCATTGCCCAGAGCGATTACGACGGCACTCTGGAAGGGGCCTACGGCCTTTATGCCGGATTCCGGCTGGAATCGGATCTGAAGGATGCGGCGGGGGAGGGGATCACGTCCTCCGACCTGTATTATACAAAAGAAGAATTCGCCCGTTTCATATCGGATGCGGCGGTGATGGGCGTCAGCGTGGTGCCAGAGATCGATACGCCCGCCCACAGCCTGGCCCTGACGAAGCATTTCCCGGCGCTGGGGCTTTCCGGAGATCCGGAGGGCGCGGACCAGCTGGATATTTCCAGGCCCGAGGCGGTAGAGCTGGGGAAGCGGCTGTGGCGGGAGTTCCTGGTCGGGAGCGCGCCGGAGGATGTAGGGGAAGAAAACGTGCCGTGCGAAGCGCTGGCGGACGGGAGCGCACGGGATGCGGGACAGCGTGCGGATTCGGAGGAAGAGAGCGCATCGGATGCGGGACAGCGTGCGGATCCGGAGGAAAAGAGCGTATCGGATGCGGATTGGAGCGCGGCGGACGCAGGGGGCATAGCCGCCTTCGCGGACTGTGCGGCCGTGCACATCGGCATGGATGAATATTATGGGAACGGGGATGCCTATATCGCCTATCTGGAGGAGCTGGCAGCGTATATCGGGCAGATTGCGCCGGATAAGGAGATCCGTTTCTGGGGAAGCCTGTCCCGGATCCCGGCGGACCATTCAGGGGTATCCACCGATCTGCAGATGCACATCTGGGACGCGGAATGGGCGGACCCGGAGGATATGTACGCAGAGGGCTTTCCCATCATCAATTCCCTGAGCAGCAGCCTTTATCTCATCCCGGGCGGAGGCTATGACAGGCTGGACTGCGAATTCCTGCGGGAGCGGTGGCAGCCCAACGTCTTTGAAACTGACGGGCGCACCTGGACGATCCCGGCCTGGTCCGACAGGATGCTGGGGGCCTGCTATATGATGTGGAACGACTGGTCGCAGCTGAACGGGGATGCGATCTCGGAGGCGGATCTGTATGACCGTTTCCGGGAGCCGCTGCCCATTATCGCGGATAAACTCTGGGGCGGTGTATGAAAAAAACGAAAAAAGGAGACGGCGGGAATGGGGTGCGTGCCCCGGGTTCTGCCGTCTCCTTTTGAATCAGCCTTATTTTCGTCCTCTATTTCTGTTCTGCCAGCCAGGCGGGATATTCACGGACCGGGATCAGGCGGCTGCCGTCGGAAAAGCCTTCCGGGCGATCCCGCAGTGTTTCGATGAGCAGGCCTCGAAGATATCCGATCCGTTCCCGGCAGGCGGGGTCATGGATCCGGTCATGCAGCTCGTGCGGATCCGAGGACAGCTGAAAATACTGTTCGCGGCCTGACCGGGAAAACCAGCAGAATTTATCGGTTTCGGTCACGATATAGTGGTTGGACAGATCCCCGTAGGCATGTTCCCCGTGCAGCCAGCTGCGCCAGCCGTTTTCGTCCGTGCTGCCGGGTTCTTTTTCGGAGAAGGAAGCCGGGCAGCCCTGCGCCGCAAAGGCGCTGCGGGTGTCCGGCCGGGAAAAGGTGCGGCCGACCGCGGAAGCGGCGCTGTCGGCGGATGTGCGGGGAACGCAGGCAGTGTGCAGGAGCGGCAGCAGGCTCTGCCCGTCTACGCTGTCCGGAATGGGTGCCCCGGCGATATCCAGCAGGGTCGGCATGATGTCCCGCAGTTCCGTCACCCTTCCGCAGACAGAGCCGGGAGACAGACCGGTCAGTGCCGGATTGCCGGAGACGATGAGAGGGATGTGCGCACTCCCTTCGTAGGGCAGGGATTTGCGGAAATAATGATGGTCGCAGAGTTCTTCGCCGTGGTCGGAGGTGAACAGGATGACCGTATCGTTTTGTACTTCGTGTTCCGTCAGCGCGATGAGCAGCCGTCCGATCTGATGATCCAGGTGCGTGATGCAGGCGTAATATCCGATCTGCGCCTGTCGGATGAGCTCCGGGTCCTCCGGTCCGGTGAGAGAGTCGAAAATGCGGCCCCGCTCCCGCAGAAGGCTGTCGTTTTCCCAGTCTCCCACGTGAGGGGGCGCAAGCTCTCTGTTTTTGTACAGATCAAAATAACAGGCGGGCGCGTCGAAGGGAGGATGGGGGCGGAGGTAGGAGGCCATCAGGAAGAACGGCATGTCCGGATCGCGCCGGCGCAGAAAGTCCAGACAGCGGTCGGTCACCCAGTTGGTGGGATGATATTTTTCCTCGTATGGAAAAGGCCGTGCGACCCAGCTGTTGCAGTCGATGCCGCTGACGGTGACATCGGCATCCGCGCCCTTTTGCTGCCTGAGCCAGTGAAAATAGTCGTCGGCGACGAACTGCGACCGCTGATAGGACACGCTGGAATAACGGGCCGCATGAAGGTAGCCGTCATGCAGTTCCACGTTGTGAAATCCCAGGTAGTTGCGCAGCGGCTCCACATGCATTTTTCCGACGCATTGGGTATAATAGCCCGCCCTTCCCAGCTCTCCGGCCATCGTATGTCTGTAGCGCCAGGGAATGCCGTCCTGATAGCCCACGCGCCGGTGATGCTCCTGACACATACCGGTATGCAGCGCGGCTCTGGCGGCGATACAGCTGGGGCATGCGCTGTAAGCGCGGGTGAACAGAACGCCCTGCGCGGCCAGCGTGTCCAGATAGGGCGTTTTTACGTCCGGATGACCGGCGATGCCCAGGCAGTCGCCGCGCAGCTGATCTGTCATGATGAGAAGTATATTCGGGTTTTTCCGGCCCATAGATAAAGTCCTCCTTTTGTTCCGTCTTATTTCGGAACATGATCATTGTGCCTTACAGCATGCTGCCTGCCTATGCGGGAACGTTTCGCTGGTTGTTCCGGATCTTCTCTCATTTTATCGGAGTTCTCCGATGCCGTCAACCTTCGCGCAGCACGGTTTTCTTTTGGATTGCAGGGATATTTCAGGGAATTGGGGCTTGCATGAATCAAAACCATCTTTTATACTAATATACAGCGAAAAAAGCGGCGGAAATATGCAAGGCCGTGGAAACGAGGAGAACATGACAAAAATGGAAAGGGTTCGGCAGGCGGCGAGTCAGTTTGTGCCGGAAAACAGCATCGGCGTGTTAAGGCCGTTTGGAAATGGGCACATCAATGATACTTATATCATGGAGGCTCTGGGGGAGGGCGCTGTCAGGACATTGACGCTGCAGCGGATCAACCATGAAGTGTTTAAGGATCCGGAGCAGTTGATGGAGAATATCACGAAGGTAACTTCCTGGCTGAGAAAAAGAATACTGGAGGAAGGCGGGAACCCGAAGCGGGAGACGCTGAACGTGGTAAATACGCTGGACGGAAAGCCCTATTATAAGGATGAGGACGGCAATTATTTCAGGGTGTACGATTATATTGAAAATACCGTCAGCTATGATATGGTGCGCAGTCCCCGGGATTTTTATGAGAGCGCTGTGGCCTTTGGACATTTCCAGTATATGCTGGCGGATTTCCCGGCGGCCGAGCTGCATGAAACGATTCCGAACTTCCACAACACGAAGAAACGGTTCGAACGGTTTTGCCAGGTGGTGAAGGAGGATAAGCTGGGCCGCGCGGCAGAGGCCGCCGCGGAGATTCGTTTTGTCATGGAGCGGGCCGCGCTGGCGGAGGAACTGGGGAATCTGGGACTGCCCCTGCGGGTAACGCATAACGATACGAAGCTGAACAATGTGCTGCTGGATCCGGAAACAGGCAAAGCGGTTTGTGTCGTCGATTTGGACACGGTCATGCCCGGTCTGGCCGTCAACGATTTCGGTGATTCTATCCGGTTCGGCGCCAGTACGGGTGCGGAGGATGAGACAGATCTGAGCAAGGTGGAATGCAGCATGGAGCTTTTCCGGGTCTATACGGAAGGGTTTCTGAAGGGCTGCGGCGGCAGGCTCACGGCGGAGGAATTGGCAGCATTGCCCCTGGGCGCGAAGACCATGACCTTTGAATGCGGTATGCGTTTTCTGACGGACTATCTGGAAGGAGACGTATATTTTAAGATCCATCGGGAAGGTCACAATCTGGACCGGTGCCGCACCCAGTTCAAGCTGGTCGGGGACATGGAACAAAAATGGGAAGAAATGTGCCGGATCGTGGAGGAATGCGCGAAGGACACGGGGGAACAGCCGTAAGAATGTTTTAGCGCACCGCAGGGCGCATCAGATTCGCCGGACACCGTGCCCCGGAGAACGGGGCAGACAGCCGCGGGCGTATCAGTTCCGCCGGACATCATAGCCGGAGGATTGATGAAGGCCGCGGAGCAGCGGTTTCTTCGGAAACAGGGAGGAAACGTTTGTGGCATCCAGTACAAAGAACATGACGGAAGGAAATCCGGCGTCCCTCATTTTTTCCTTTGCGCTGCCGCTGATGGTGGGGAACGTGTTCCAGCAGCTCTATACCGTGGTGGATACCATGGTGGTAGGGCAGGTGCTGGGCGTGGGAGCGCTGG
>CANQTI010000149.1 GCA_947626725.1 uncultured Eisenbergiella sp. | reverse complement strand
TGGTCCAGCGTCATGCGCAGGCCGAATTCCTCCGCGATGCGGATCGCCGTGAAAATATCGTCTACCCGGTGGACATGGGCCTTCAGCGGGATCTGCCGGGCGAATACGGGCATCCAGGGCTCCAGGCAGAAATCCTCTTCCGTCTCTCCCTGCTGCCGCTGCTGACAGTACTGCCTTGCCGAAAACAGTTCCCGGCGCAGCATGCCCGCGATGGCCATCCGTGTCACCGGGCTTTTTCCCATTCCCGCATAATTCACCTTGGGATTTTCCCCGAAAGCGATCTTCATGGCAGCAGGTGCGCGGACGATCAGATCGTCGATGCGCCGCCCTCTGGTCTTCAGGAACGCAAACTGTCCTCCCACCACATTGGAGCTTCCCGGCCCCGCCATCAGAGAAGTGATCCCGGCCTGCACCGCATCGTCAAAGGCGGCGTCCATGGTATTGATGGCGTCGATGGCCCGCAGCCAGGGCGTGATGGGCTCCACATTTTCATTGCAGTCGTCTCCTTCGATCCCCTTTTTCTCTTCGGTGATGCCTACATGACAGTGGGCGTCGATCAGGCCGGGCATCACAAGACCGCCGGAGGCGTCGAGCACCTGGACCTCCGCGCTCTCCGGCAGGCCGATGTCCGGCGCGATCCGCTCGATCCTCCCGTCCCGGCACAGAATATCCAGCGGCTCTCCGAAAAGACTGTCCGCCCGCGCCCGGTCTGCCGCATGATCCGGTACCGATCCCTGCGCCATCGTCAGCACCCGCCCGTTTTTAATCAGAAGCATTTCTTTCTTTTCCTCGCTTCCTGCGCTCAGCGTTTTCCCGCACTGCGCAGCATGGCTGTGTGCTTCCTCTCTTACACACAATTTAGGCTGCGCGTTATCTTTCCGCTGCATGGTTCCTTTCCTGCCTTCCCGCCCTGCCTCCTGACCGCCAGAGTGTCCTGCGCATAACGGCATTTTTCATTATCCCAGATAATCCAACGGGTTCACAGGCTCTCCGTCCTTCGTCAATTTGATATAGACGTTGGTTCCTTCCATGCTGTAATATTTCGTAGGCGCCGCCACCTGTCCCAGCACCACGCCTTCTTCCACAAAATCCCCTTCTTCTACGGTCACATTGGTCAGCTGACCATAAGTCAGTTCATAACCATCCCCCAAGCTTGTTACAACCGTATTGCCGGTCTGCGCATCCTCATAAACCTCTTTTACAATACTATTGGCTGCACAGGCCACATTGGTTCCCTGGGTAGAAGCGATCACAATGGAGGGATTATACTTATACTGCTGGAGCGTAGGAAAATAGATGGTCTTGTCCATACTGTAATTCAGCAGAATGTTTCCGGCGATAGGCCAGGCCAGAGCATCGCTCTCCGAAAAATGCAGGTTCAGCGCCTCTTGAAGCACATCCGCCACCGCCTCCGCTGCTGCATCTCCCGCCGCCGCATCCACAACATCCGACACGATTCCGTTCTCATCTGCAGCCGCAATTTGATCCGTTTCTTCGCCCATTCCGTCCCCAGCATTTTCCGTCTGGGTTCCGCTCCCGGCCTCATCACCCGTTTCTTCCGCCGTTATACCGTCTCCTCCTGGCTCCTCCGTCAGTTCATCCAAAGCCTGTCCATCATCCATATCCAATTCATCCAATGCCTGTCCGCCGTCTGTATCCGCTCCGTCCACATCCGCTGCCTCAGATGCCTGGCCGTCACTCATTCCCAGCCCCGGCGTTCCGCTTCTTTTGACCATGGCATAGCCTACATTGTTGCTCATGCCTCCTGCCGTTTCCCCTGCTTCCAAGGCATCCGCCGGATCGGACGGAACTTCCGTCGGCGCTTCCGGCGAAAGCTCTGCCGCCCCCTGCGCAGCCGATGCATCGGCATTTCTCTCCGAGGCCGCAGCACTTTCCTCCTGCGCCTGCTCATTTAAAAGTCGCTCCTGTTCAATATAATAGGGATCGTAGTCCAATTCGCCTTCCGTCTGCCGACCGCTGGTCAGATTCCTGGCGGTGCTGTTTTCCGCCTGTGCCACCTGACCGTCTTCCGAATGATTTTCAAGAGCGGAAAAATCCACCACATTTTCTCCCGGCTCCTGAACGCGGTTGTTCCTGTAAATGTAGACTCCCGTCACTGTCATGGCCGCCAGCACCAGCACACTGGAAACGATCATGATCATTTTTTCTTTTTGATAGCCTGATTTCCTTTTTTTCATATCCATGTCCTTTCTGCGGCGGTGGAAAACACATCGTCCCGTTCTCCATCGCCATGAATTTATGGCCGCCGCCCGCGCGCCGGTCCGGATTGAATTCCGTCAGGCATAGTTTTTCCAGTAATACCGGGATTATTCCATTTTTTCCAGTGTCAGCCCCTCAAAAAAAATGTCCAGAAGCTGCATATAATCTGCCCCCTCCGCAGCCAGCAGATCCGCGCCGTACTGATCAAAGCCCAGACCATGCCCTACGCCCTTTGTCCGTATAATTACCTCCCCATTTTCTTCCTCCAGTGCAAAACAGGCGGATGGGAGAGCAAAAAGCTGCCGAAATCGTTCTCCCGCCATCCATGCCGCCCCTCCTTCCACTGCGGTCACATATCCCGCACTGTCCCGGGTCAGCCGCATCCGCGTCTCCCCTCGGGGCAGTTCCATTCCGGCATCTCCCAGCGTTTTCAGGAAATCTGTCCAGGATAGTCTCTTTTCCTGCAAAAAATCCGCCGCCTCGATATCGTGTGAGCAATCGACGCTTTTGCACCAGGGAATCGCCTCTGCTCCCCAAATCTGCGCCGCGTCTCTGGTTTTCCCGGCACTGAGCCGGAAAAAGGGCGGGCTGACCGCCTCTCCCTTCCAGGCCAACACGATCCCCTCCGTCTCCTGCACTGCTTTGGAAAACTTTTCCTCTATCGATTCCCATTCCGTTCCCCAGTAGGTGTATCGCTGCGCCTCGTCCAAATATTCCAGACCGCTGTCCTCCTGATACAGAAAACCAGATGCGGCGCTTTGTGCCTTATCCGCTGTGTCCTCTTCCACAGGCCCTCTCTGATCCATACCGCCGATCGTTCCTGTTTCTGCGCCGCTGTCCTCCTTCGCTTTCACATCCCCCACATCCACCGCTTCCCAATCGCCTGCTGCTCCCGTGCTGCCGGATGCCTCCGCCTTCACGCGGCAAATGCTCCGCAATATCACGGCCTGCGCTTTCAGCGTTTCCTCCCGATACTCTCCCGGCATACAGGCCGCCAGCGCGCCCACCAGGAATTCCTCCAAAGGCATCTGCAGGACGCCATTCTCTCGCTCCAGACAAAGCGTCAGGCCATCCCTTGCGCGCAAGGCAGAGCCAGAGGTTTCTACCGCCTCTTCTTGACGGATCCCGCTCACCAGACTGCAGGTATAGGGCAGCAGGAGCAAAAAGAAAAGAACCGCAAGAAGGTCCTGTATGCGCTTCCTTCCTGCGGTCCCCACCGCTTTTCCTTCTTTATTTTTTCCCCGCATGGCACATCCCTCCCCCACATTATATGGAAAAGGAATCCCCATTATGCTCTTCTGCCTTTCGGTCAAAAGACCTCCAGCGAATCAATGCCTGCCCATGCAAAACAGCCCGTTGGAATGCGCCGTTGATTCGCTGTACATCTCTGTACAGCGAATACCGGCGTACTCTTTATCCTACGCGATTGTAATTGATCAGACACCCTTTCAGAATGATCTGGCGCTCCTCATCGGTCAGCTCGCCCAGCGTCACCGTGAACGCCGACAGCCCGCCGTCCTTCACCACATAGCCCGTGATCTCAGGCGCCTTCTTCTCCACCGCCGTGCGGATTCCGGGGAAGAACAGATAGTCCAGGTTGGCGAACGGCAGCTCTCCCGCTTCGATCAGGAACGGAAGCATGCCCCAGTTGATCAGGTTGGAGCGGTAACGCTTGGTAGCGTATTCGTTGGCGATATTGGCCCAGCCGCCCAGCACCTTCTGACAGCTGGCGGCCTGCTCCCTGGCGGAGCCGTCGCCCGGCTTTACCGCGAAGATCGTGGAGCCGAAACCCAGGTTTTCCCGCTTGACATCGGGATACTGCGTATGTACGGCGTCCATCACGGCCTTCAGCTCGGGTTTCTCTTCCATCGGGCACCTGCCCTCCATCAGGGCCGTCTGGGCCTTCTGAATGTCCTTCGCCAAGCCCACATAGGCGGGATCCTTTCTGGACAGGGTGAACTCCGCCAGCCCCAGCGGGTTGGAGCGGTAGGAGCTGGTCTCCCCGGAAGGGATCAGCTCGTCCGTAGTGGTGACGGGATCGTGGATCTCAGAAACCACCCGCAGGATCAGGTTCTCCGGCAGGGCACACATGGCCGGCCAGTCCTTGATGTTGGGTCCCAGCTGGATCTCCACCGACGGATCCGCAACGCCCTTGGAATCGAACACCCGGTTCTCATAGATCTTCGAATCGAAATGATAGCGGTATTTCCCGATAGGGCCGTCAAACTCCGTGGCCGCCGTCAGCCGCCCCTGATTGGCCGCCGTCGCCGCGATGGAACGGGCGTCCATCAGCGCCACAGAAGCGATCTGCCCGCTCTGCAGCTTGGAACCCTCCCGGTTCGGGAAGTTCCGCGTGGAGTGACGGATGGAAAAGGCGTTGTTGG
>CANQTI010000148.1 GCA_947626725.1 uncultured Eisenbergiella sp. | reverse complement strand
ACGCATCGGGGCTTCAATCTGGAGCGCGTGCTGTACGGCTGGTGGTATTTCCTGTTCCAGCCTCCGCAGCTGGAGGGCCGTTTTCCCTGGCTGCAGAGCGCCCGTATTGATACGGATTATCTGGGAAGGATGATATCGGAGAGCTGTTTTGGCGGAATTTTTGCCTGCAGCATGTTGACCTGGCCGGTCCTTGCGCTTGGGGGAATGTTCCGTCAGAGGGAAAATAGAAAGGCGGCGCGGCTGGCGGGGATTTCGCTGCTGATATCCGTCGTTGTCTGCGCAGTGGATGCAACAGGGGCCGGGATCTTGCAGCGCTACAGCGCAGATGTTTCTTTCGGCATTTTTTTCGCCGCCATGCTTTGTCTGTTTGCAGCAGCGCAGTGGTCAGGGGAGAAGCAAATTTTCGGTCCATTTCTCGTTTGGATGAAGGCCGCTCTGTTTTTTCACATTGTGTTTCTGTTTTTGATTTTAGTGAATACGGACGGCAGCGTGAACCTGCTGCGGGGGAATCCGGCGCTCTATTACAAGATCTCGGCTGCGCTGCGCTGGTAGTGCGGACGTGCAGGGGAAATACGCCGTTGGACATTTTTCCGATCGGAATGCCTGCCCGGAAACGAATGATTCGGGCCAAAGGGGACGAGATTGGAAAATAAGTCCGATGGCTTATTTTCCAATCTGCGTTTTGTGCCGCAGGCGTCACAAAACGCGGGATCGTACGTGTCGGCTCGCATACGCTCGCGGCATGGAGGAAAAGATGAAAGAGAGAACGCTATTTTTTACGAGGGACCAGTCCATGGCACTGCGGGGAATCGGTGCGCTGATGGTGTTCCTTTCCCATTGGGCGTCGTGGTATGCACAGTGGATTCTCTGGGAGCCTGCCGCCGTGCTGTTTTCCAGACTTGGCATTTACGGCGTGGATCTGTTTTTTCTGGTTTCCGGTTACGGACTGGTCAAAAGCGCGCTGGAGCACCGACCCGGCGCCGTTTTCTGGTGGAATCGTCTGAAGGGCACTTATGTGCCGTACTTACTGATTGTTGGACTCATTGAACTGTCTGCAGGAGGCGTAACGGGTGCGAAAGACTGGTTTCAATATTTGACAGGATATGATTATTGGTTTATCCGGAATATTTTGGTTTTTTACGGAATTTTTTTCGCTGTCTACCGTCTGGTGAAAATCCGTTGGGCGCGCTGTGTGCTGACGGCAGCAGCGGTTTTGGCATATTCCTGCTGGCTGGCAGAACGGGGGCGGGCGGATTTCTGGTATCTGTCCAATATCGCTTTTGTGATCGGGATCATTCTGGCCGAGTGGGAGAAGGAATTGATCCGTCTTGCCCGTGCGGGATATCTGCTGCAGCTTTCCGTGCTGACCTGTTTTCTTTTGTTGGCGGCAAAAATAGGCTGGGAGAGAAGGCTGCTTTCCTCAGAGGGAATGGATATCTGGCGGTATGAGGTGGCTGCCGGCCTCATCTGGACGCTGTTTGCCGTGCAGGCGGCTGGTTTGATTGGCGGATCTGTGAGCTGGCTGCGGTTTCTGGGAAGGATATCACTTGAATTTTACCTTCTTCATACGCCTGTGTTTTATCGGATCATGAATACCTTCCCGGAATGGGGGGTGATCGCACAGGGGGGCATTGGCATACTGCTCTCCGTATTGTTATCCTGGCTTTTCAACAGGGCGCTCTATTACCTGTTTTTAAGTGCAAAGGGCCGGAAAGCGGCCGGAAATGAGGGTGGAAGATGACGGATCAAAAGATGCGAAAATGGAAAAGATGGCTTTTGGCAGCCGCGTTTTTCTGGATGCCCCTTGCGGGAATGCAGGTGCGGGCGGCGGAGGGCGGTCTGATCTCCGCGTTTGTGCAAATGCCCGGCTATGTGTTGGAACAGTGGAACCGGGTACGGCCTATGTCGGTCTATCGGAGCGCTCCGGTTTTTGCGCAGCCGAATCAGAAGGCAGCATTGCTGGGAAATGTGAAAAAGGGCCAAAAGGTGAATGCCTGGGGACAGACGGATACAGGATGGTATTTCATTGAATACGCAGGCAAGCTAGGCTTTGTGCGCTATGAGAATGCGGCCTTTGCAGAGACACCGGCACCAGCGGACGGTCAGACGGCCCTGCAGGCGCAGCAGACGGCAGCTTTGCAGGCGCAGCAGGCGGCAGCTTTGCAGGCGCAGCAGCAGACGGCAGCCCTGCAGGCGCAGCAGCAGGCGGCCCTGCAGGCACAGCAGGCGGCGGCCCTGCAGGCACAGCAGGCGGCAGCTTTGCAGGCGCAGCAGGCGGCAGCTTTGCAGGCACAGCAGCAGACGGCAGCCCTGCAGGCGCAGCAGCAGGCAGCTTTGCAGGCGCAGCCAGCGATAGCGGCGCCAGTGGTCTTTATAGGGGATTCCCGTATGGTCACGCTGAAGGAAAGCGTGGAAAGCGCGTTTGGAGTTTGTCCTGTGGCGGTAGTTGCCATGAGCGGCGGCCGGCAGGAGTGGTTTCATGATTCCGGGATCCCGCAGGCGGATAAGATCATCGGAAAGGGCAGCCGCGTAGTGATCAATATGGGTGTCAATGATCTGAATGCTGTAAATCGGTATGCATCGGATGTCAATGCCTGGGGAGCCGTATGGACCGCGAGAGGCGCGAATGTCTATTATGCATCGGTGAATCCGGTCTATGCCAATGAACACGGGATCACGGAAGAGGCGGTGGAGCGGTTCAATGCGAGTTTGTCCGTGCAGCTGATTCCCCAGATCATATGGTTGGACAGCAATACGTGGCTGCAGCAGCACGGTGTGCACTCATCAGACGGGATACATTATAAGGACGATACGAACCTGAACCTGTACAACTATTTATTAACGATGATCGGCATGATTTAGAAAAAGTCTCTGAATACGAATGAGGAGAACCGGTTTTTGATGGGCGGGGAGCAGATCAGCTTTGAAGATATATACCGTGAAAATTACCAGCTCATTTATTCTTATATTTACCGAATGACCCGTTTCAATCAGCATGAAACAGAGGACCTGACACAAGGTGTGTTTTTGGTGGCTTTCCAGAAATGGGAGGCCATCAGGGAACATCCGAATATTCCGGGATTTCTGATGCAAGTGGCAAAGAACAAGTTGATGAAATGGTCGGTCAAGAAAAATGCCGTTTATGTGGAGGATGCGGAAACGCTGGATCTCCTGACGGAATCCGCCGGAGGAAATGAGGAATACGATCTCACGGAATTGTACATGTCGGTAGAGAAGACGCTTTCCAGAGAACAGATGGAGATTTTGCGAAATTATTATCTGTATGGATACAGCGCAAAAGAGATGTCCGATATGCTGGGGATTCAGGAAAATTGCTTTAAAACACGCATTTCGAGGATGAAAAGCAAACTTCGAAACAGCCTGAAGATTTTGGTAATTTTGGTGGGATTTACGGGCGGAAAATTTTGAAACGGCATGATATTTTTGAGTCCTGGGTGATAAAAAGAGATCAGAAAGAATCGTATTGTCTGATAAAAACAGTCTTCTAATCTGTCTTCTATTGTGATTTATCTATCTGTCAGTTTTCGCATTTTTTCTTTTCCAGTAATTTTTTCATGCGGAAAATACCTTCCGGAGAACCGTTTGGGTGAAGAAGCATATATATTAGAAAAACATTTTTTGAGGGAATATGGATCATTGTGTGAAAGAAAACGATCTGCCCCGCAGTTTTCCGCCGCAGCATCAGTGGCGTCAGCCAGGCATTGAGAGCGAAATGAATCCGCTGCCCATTTTTGACGATTTTTCTTTACAGGGCGGGCAGAGGCTTGCGGACAGAACCGCGCTGATCACCGGCGGCGACAGCGGAATCGGAAGGGCTGTTGCGCTGGCGTTTGCGAAAGAGGGAGCGGATCTGGCGATATCCTATCTGAATGAGGAAGAAGATGCCCAAAAGACCAGACAATGTGTGGAGGCGCTTGGCAGAAAATGTATTTTGCTTCCGGGGGATATCCGGAGCGAATCCGTCTGCCGGCAGGTGACAGAGGCAGCGGCGGCTCAGCTGGGAGGGCTGGATGTTCTGATCAACAATGCCGGCGTGCAGTTTCCCCAGAAAAACATTGAGGATATTTCGGATGAACAGTTAAAGACCACATTTTGTGTCAATTTGTTTCCGATGTTCTATTTTGTAAAGGCTGCGCTGCCTCATTTCCGGCAGGGCGCCAGTATCATCAATACCACATCTGTTACGGCTTATGAAGGAAAGAAAGATCTGATAGATTATTCCGCGAGCAAAGGGGCGATCGTATCCTTTACCCGATCCCTCGCACTATCTTTGGCAAAGCGGGGGATTCGCGTCAACGCCGTGGCACCGGGGCCGATTTGGACACCCCTGATCGTTGCCTCTTTTTCTGCCAGGGAAGTCGAGGCGTTCGGACAGGACGTGCCCATGGGACGCGCCGGCCAGCCTTTTGAACTGGCAGGAGCTTATGTCTATCTGGCTTCTGAGGCTGCCTCCTATGTTACCGGACAGGTGATCCATGTCAACGGCGGCACCATTACCGGGAGCTGATCGGTGAATCCCTTCTGCGAGCTGTGCCTGGCGGGCATTTCCTTATCCGTATTTCACCCTTCCGCCGTGGCGCAAGACATACGGGAACCGCTCCGCGGGAAGGCGCGGGAAAGCGGAGTGAAGTGAAAAGTTAACTTCCACTTCTAAGCCTTCTGGCGGCGAAGTGGCCGTTACTGTTACAGGAACAGAGC
>CANQTI010000147.1 GCA_947626725.1 uncultured Eisenbergiella sp. | reverse complement strand
CAGTTCTTTGCTGGTCTTTCCCGTTCTTACTGTTGTTTAGGTTTTTGTTCTCTGAAATTCAACTTCTGGCCGCGAGCGGGTAGCTTGAAAGCTCAAGACCTTCGGCTGACGCCTCCGGTCCAGACCTCTGGTCTTGCGCTCGCGGACGGTTTCCCAATGCTTCGCATTGTACGCATCCGTGCATCCGTCTGCCGGTGAGCAAGCTCACCGCAGCCACCTGCGCGTCTGCTGCAGCGCTTCGCGCTGCGGAAACCTGTTTTACGAATTTTCAGGGTTGCATTACTGTTTATTTGTCAAGGTGCAGCTGCCTGCGCTTTGCCGCCGCAACAGATAAAGGATATCACGTTTCCGCAGCACTGTCAAGCAATTTTTTATTTTTCTAAAAATAGCCCACCGCCATCCTCCGCGGTGGGTTTTCAGTATAGCATTTTTCAAATGGAATTGTCAACCACTTTTTGAAGTTTTCACCTTTTCCATTTTTGAGGTTTTCACTCTTTCCATCTACTTTTATTATCCGCTCTTTACACAGCAGCTGGGGCAGGTATATCACATCGCAGAATCAGATTCCGGAGAATCCATGCACTAATAAGTTCAATTCATATAATTTCAACAAATATGGATTCTCATATGTCCATTCCAGGATCAGCGCCCCAATCCTTCCGGTAGGAAAACTGCCGATCACCACATAGACAATCCAGAACAATACCGCCGTTTCCAGCACTCCAACAGCGAATCCGAGGGCTTTATTCAAAAGACTGATGATCGGGAGATGCGCGATTGCAGAAAAAGCTTTGACGAAAAGCTTAATCAATTTGACCGCGATTCCGGTTATCACGAGTACAATGACAGAAAGCACTATATTTTCCGTGTTTTTTTCTTTCACGCTGGTATACAGCAGGATGCCCACCGAAAGTACGAACAGTGAAATCACCAGTAAGATCAGCATTCCAACCTCATCCACCAGCCCCTTCTTCATACCGTGCAGCCCCCGCCACAGCGCAAGTACAATAAAAATCAACACAAGTACATTCATAAACGCGGTCTTTATCCTCCAAATGTCGGAACCCTTTTATCGCATTTCAAGAATATCCAGAGAATCCTTGGTAACAGCCAGATAACGGTTTCCATTCATCGGTTTGAGCAAAAGCGTCTGTTCGGTAATATCCCCTGCATATTTTTCACCGCCCTGCATATTGCAAATCATACATTCTGCCTCGCTGTATATGATGAAGCTGTCATGTCCCAAAAAGATGTCCCTATACTCCAGATCAAATGTTTTGCTCAGCTCTTTTTTCCCAGATCTGTCATATAAATCAAGCCGATATTTATCCCCGCCTTCCGTATTGAAAAAAACAAGTCCAATATAATCCTCGCTATAGCAGATATCCTGTATTTCTTCATTCAGAAAAGTCTGAAAAACGTTCTTAGGAATCTCTGCGCCTTCATCGCTGTAAATCATCAGCTGATTGTCCGCCACGGAAAAGGCGGTCTTAGAATCCATGAATGCGGTAAACGGCACTACAGAATCTGCATACTCATAGGAACTCACCATTGTATCCGTATAGTTCTGTCCCACTTCTCCAAAATTATAAAAGCTGACCACCGCTTTCATAGATCCGCTTTCCGGCCGCAGATAAGCGACCTGCATCAGTCTTCCATTATCTGACAGTGATACGGACATGGGATAACCGGATTTCTGCATAGTGGTCTTGATGGTCACTGCGGCATGATCCCCTCCGGGATTGTATACATTGATCCAGGTTACACCTCCATCTTCCAGCACCACGGCCACCACGCCATTGGCAGATGCCGTAAGATTACGGATTGGAAGATTGGTGTCGATCTCCTGTACCGTCCCGTCAGCGCTGATATCGTAAACCGTATGTCCATTATAATCCCCGACAGCAACCCATCCTCCTCTGACAAATACAATCGGGGACTGCATCTGATAGGTCTGATTCCACATTGCGTTGCCCTGGGCGTCCGTATAACTCACACCGTCTCTGCTGTAAGTAACATATCCGTTCTGATAGGGCAGCACAACTGAGCTCTCAAACTGCTGCTTATCTGTACTGGAGATTACCGCAAATCCGGAATAGGTCTGGTTGCGAAGCTGTATATAAATAAGAACGCCGAGTCCCAGCAAAACACCTGTCAGCAACAATGTTCGAACAAATGTAGCCATGCGGTGGCGGGATATCTGTCGATCAAGATCTCGGTTTCCAGTTTCTCCCCGTTTCTCCTTTTTCCTTATGTATTCTCTGATCGTAGCCATCCTTTTCTCCAACAGCCGTTTTATAAATTTACTAATATGGCAGCTCCGCGGCCATTTATCATGTCCTTCCGGGCATGGCCTCCGGCGGATTTTTTACGCCTATCGGCGCAGTAAAATAGCCTTTCGGCTATTTATCATGTCCTTCCGGACATGGCCTCCGGCGGATTTTTTGCGCCTATCGGCGCGGTAAAATAGCCTTTCGGCTATTTTACCACACATATCCGAATTACGGTAGTAAAATATTTTGTCCCGGGACGATCTGATCCGGATTTTTGATTTCATTGAGAGCACAGATCTCTCGGACCATCTCGTCGGAGCCGTAAAAGCGTCGGGAAATCGCAGCTAAATTGTCACCGCGCTTCACAATATAAGTCTTCGGCCGGGCAAGCGCCTGCTGAACGGATTCCGTCTCCTGCGTGTCAGCAGCATTTTCTTGTACAACACTTCCCTGCTCATCGCTCTTCTCTGCGTCCCTTTCCTCAGGTTCTGTTTCAGCTGTCGCCGCAAAATCTCTCTCCAATTCTTCCTGAGATCCCTCCGATGGCTCTTTCTCCGATTCAATTACAGGATCTTCCGCCATCTCCTCTGACTCCTCTTCATTCTTACTCTGTCCGATCCTCCAGTTTACTTCTGCTCCTGTCTGCGAAGACAGACCTTCCCTCCCGGATTCGAAAGCGTCTGATCCGTTCCCCTCTATCACGGATGCTTCCGATTCCATTCCAGACAAATCGTCCGATGCCTCCTGCACCTCCAACTGGGTCTCCTCTATGATCAGGCTGCTCTGTCCATCCGTATCCTCCTTCCGTCCGCCTCGCATATCTCGGATCGCTCCCACCGCTTCCGAGAACATCTTCGTCACCGCGACCATATCCGGATATCGATTGACAGAAGTAAGTCCGACGACGACAAGCAGCAGCGCCAAAACGATGCAGCCCAGCCGGCACAACTGCGGCACAGTCCACGGACGGCCGGCAGATTTTCGTTTGATGGTTTTCGGAATCCGCACGGGGCCATTCCGATGAACCCTTTTCTCCGCACGCTGCAGGATTTTTGCGGATTTCCCCGCTGACTTTGAAAAAGCGGTGCGGGAACGAAAAGACTGTGTACCATTCCTCTCATACTCATTCTGCCGCCGTCCGAAGACCGCTGCCCTTTTACGCTGCTCTGCCCGGTCCTCCTTTTTCGTCCTGTGCCTCTCTTTCATCTCCATGGCGATCTTTTCTGCGAAAGCGCCTCGCTCCGCTTCCCCACGCTCTGCCGCATTCCGGACTGCCATATCCTTCCGTTCCGCTGTCGCGGCCTGCTCCGTCCCTATCCGGCCGCCCTCCGCTCCAACATCTTTTCGGCCATCCTTCCGTTCTTGATTTCCGCCGTCTCCCTGCCGGCGCAGCTCCCGACGGAGCCGCACAGCTTCCATTACTTCCTCTTTTTCCTCACTTCCCGGAATGGAATCCCTTTCCTTCACCGTGATCATATAGGATTGCATGTCCTCATTCTGTTCATAAAAAACAAAATAACCGTCCAGCGCGACACTGTTCCCCCTTGTAGGACGAAAGATGCGTCTGTCTGCGGGGCCATCCAGCGTTCCCAACCGCTCGTACTTTTTAAAATATGGATAGTTCCCCCTATCCCAATCACTTTTTCTCTCCACGCCGTAAATCATATAACAGGAAACTTCTCCGCGATCTTCTTTTTTCCCGAAAACCAGATAAACCTCTGCTCGTTTGCTCTGTTCTAGGAAAGTATGTACATAATCCTCCATATAAATCTTGATATGCGAATCGATCTCGCCATACTGCATCACATTTTTCGGCAGCTGCATATGCCCTCACCTCCTGTTTTTTTGCTATATCCTAGCACAGACAAGCGATCGTATTCTGTCAAAACAGGCGATAAAAAACAAAACCGAAAGAAAAAACGAACTGATATTGAAACAGCTGAATAGCAGAAATCTCTCCGATGCAAACACACAAAATCTCCCCGATACGATGCACAAACGCTTCGACAGCGCCTGCACCCGCACCGGGGAGCTTCGCAGGACCGGCAGTCCGGTCGGATATTGATATTCCGAAAATCACACGAAACGGTAAACCGTCACGGTATGATAATGCCGTCCGGGCCCGAATATGCTGGAAGGGAACTGCGGCTTATTGGGGGCATCCGGGAAAAACTGGGTCTCCAGGGCCAGCCCGCAGCGGCGCCGATAGCGCGCGCTGTCCTTTCCCTCCTCCTCTTCCAGAAAATTGCCCGCGTAAAACTGCATACCGGGCAGATCGGTCCATACCTCCATGGTCCTGGTTCCCGTCTGGTTTTTCAGCACGGCGACCCTGCGCACGGTGCCGTCCCAGCCGTCGCAGACCCAGTTGTGGTCATAGCCGCCCGCCATTTTCAACTGATCGAAACCATCGCAGATCCGCTCCCCGATCACATGCGGCCGGGTGAAATCCATGGGCGTCCCGCACACCGGCACGATATCCCCA
>CANQTI010000146.1 GCA_947626725.1 uncultured Eisenbergiella sp. | reverse complement strand
CATTGAGCGGGAAATCGAGGGGGAGCAGCAGCTTCGGGATATTCTGGAGTCCCGTGCCTATCTGCAGCGCGTCCTGAATGAGATTTATGGAGGGTGAGATATGATCAGAGTTGGACTTGTGGGTGTGGGAGGTATCAGCGGCGCTCATATTCCTGCGTGGGACGGGATAGAGGATGCAGCGCTTGTAGCCCTTTGCGACAGCCGAAAGGAGCGCCTGGAAAAATATTCGGACAGACATCTGTATACGGATTTTGAGGAAATGCTGGAGAAGGAACGGCTGGATATTCTGGATATTTGTCTGCCCACTTATCTGCACACGGACTGTGCTGTGAAGGCCATGGAGCGGGGCATCCATGTGGTGACCGAGAAGCCGCTGTCCCTGCACAGTGAGGATGTGGAGCGGGTTTATGCCTGTGCGCGCCAAAACCATGTGAATTTCATGGTGGCACAGGTGCTGCGGTTTTGGCCGGAATATGAGCTGGTGAAAAAGTTATACGACTCCGGAAGATACGGGAAGCTGCTGTCCGGCAGCATGTCCCGGCTGGGAAATATCCCCCAATGGAGTTGGAACAACTGGATGCGTGATGAGTCGCGCAGCGGGCTGGTGCCCTATGATCTGCACATCCACGATCTGGATTTTATGGTATATGCCTTCGGAGCGCCCCGCAGAGCGGTGACGCACCGCAGCAAGCGGCCGGAGCAGGATTATCTGCATGTGGTTTATGAATACGACGGATTTTTCATCGCGGCAGAGGCGTCCTGGTATGCATCGCCGTATCCCTTTACCGCGGGTTTTCTGTTCCAGTTCGAGCATGCTGTGGTATCCTGGAAGGGAGGCCGCTTCATGATCTATGAGGAAAGCGGGAAGGTGCGGGATCTTTCGGTACACAGCGATGGGGACACCGGGGACATCAATCTTCCAAAGAGCGACGCCTATGCCAATGAGCTGCGGTATTTCGCGGACTGTGTAAAGGAGGGACGGTTCCCGGAGAAGGTGAAGCCGGAGGAGCTGGCCTGTGTGATCAGAATCCTGAACGATGAATGGAATGACTGTACTGTGTGATGCGTCCGCTGAAACAGAAGGAGAACCAAATCGTATATGAAATGGAAGAAATTCAGGATCAAGACCATTACGGCAGCGGAGGACATCATCATCAGCGCTTTGTATGATATCGGCCTGATGGGCGCGCAGATCGAGGATCGGGTTCCGCTGACCGCTCTGGAAAAAGAGCAGATGTTTGTGGATATTCTGCCTGACGGGCCGGAGGATGACGGCACTGCATATCTGAGCTTTTTTCTGGAAGAGACGGAAAACGGAAACCTCCTTTTAGGGGAGGAGCCGGTAACGGAGGCCGATGCGCTGGACCGGGTGCGGGAACAGCTGGAGTCTGTGTGCCAATACTGTGAGATCGGAGAGGGGACTGTGGCGGTGGACGAGACGGAGGACCTAGATTGGATCAACAACTGGAAGCAGTATTTCCATCGCTTTTCCGTTGACGATCTTCTGGTGATCCCCTCCTGGGAGGAGATGGAGCCGGAGGACGAAGGCAAAATAGTCCTTCATATCGATCCGGGAACAGCTTTCGGAACGGGGATGCATGAGACGACGCAGCTCTGTCTCCGGCAGCTGAAAAAATATGTCACGCCGGAAACGGAACTTTTGGATGTGGGAACTGGCAGCGGCATTTTGGCCATCGTATCGCTGCTCTGGGGGGCTAAGCATGCGATAGGCACGGATCTGGATCCCTGCAGCGTGGATGCGGTGGACGATAACCGGAAGCGGAATGGTATCGCGCCTGAGCGATTCGAAATGATGATTGGCAATATCATCACGGATCCGGCGATACAGGCTGCGGTGGGATATGAGAAATATGATATTGTGGTCGCCAATATTCTGGCAGAGGTATTGGAGGCGCTGACGCCGAAGGTCGTGTCCCGGCTGAAGCCGGGCGGCGTTTATATCACCTCCGGTATTCTCGATGTGAAGGAAAATATGGTGCGAAAGGCCGTGGAAGCGGCAGGCCTGACTGTTCTGGAGGTGACGCATCAGGGAGAGTGGGTCAGCGTGACCGCCCGGAAGAAGCCCTGCGCTTGAGCAAAAGGGCGGACCGGTGAGAGCGCGGGCACGAGGAATGCGCGCACCTGGGTGATTTGGGGCAGAAGGAAAGATAGAACAAGCAATACGGAACAGAAGGAAACAAAAAGCCATGCGTCAGTTTTTTGTGGATACGCAGCAGATCCAGGGCCGGCGTATCGTTATCACCGGCGGGGATGTGAATCACATCCGGAATGTGCTGCGCATGAAACCGGGGGAAGAAATTTCCGTCTTCAACGGTTCTGATGGGAAGGAGTACCGCTGCGGCATTCAGGAGATTCGGGCGGATGAGGTGATCTGTACCTTGCGCTTTGTCCGGGAAGACGGAGTGGAGCTCCCCGCCAGGGTGACGGTGTTCCAGGGACTGCCCAAGGCCGATAAGATGGAGTTCATCGTTCAGAAGCTGGTGGAGCTTGGGGTATACGCCATCGTGCCGGTGGCTGCCGGGCGTTCTGTGGTGAAGCTGGATGAAAAAAGGGCCGAAGCGAAGGTCCGCCGCTGGCAGGCCATCGCGGAGGCGGCAGCCAAACAGAGCAGGCGGGCCACGGTGCCCCGGGTCGGGGCTGTCTGTACGATGCAGGAGGCGTTGACTCAGGCTGCTTTGATGGATGTGAAGCTGATCCCCTATGAATTATCGGAGGGGATGGCGGAGACGAAGCAGCGCATTGAGGGTACGGTGCCGGGACAGGAGATTGCCGTTTTCATCGGACCTGAGGGCGGCTTTACGGAGGAAGAGGTGGCGCAGGCGCAGGCGGCGGGCTTTGTGCCGGTGACGCTGGGGAAACGGATCCTGCGCACGGAGACGGCGGGGCTCGTGGTAATGGCCTGGCTGATGTATCATCTGGAGGCGTGAAGGCCGGAAAGCAAAGACCGAAAAGGAAGCCCCATCCGGCCTGTCTTTTGGATCGGCGCTTTTTGAAGGTTACGGTCAGAAAAGATAAGATTTTGTCATGTCGGAGCGTTCTTTTGTCGAAGCCCCGCATATCATAATAAAGAAGTATCTTTTTTTTAAAAGGAACTTCTTGCGAAATTGGAAAAAGCAGGTGAGACATATGGAATGCTATCTGGATAATTCCGCTACCACAAGGTGTCTGGACAGTGTGGCGGAGTTCATGATCGGGATTATGCGGGAGGACTACGGGAATCCGTCCAGTCTGCATCAAAAGGGCGTACAGGCGGAGGGATATCTGCGATATGCAAAGGATGTAATTGCCAAGAGCCTGAAGGCGGATCCAAAGGAGATATTTTTTACCTCCGGGGGCACGGAATCGGATAATTTGGCGCTGCGGGGAGCGGCCTATGCCAACTGCCGCAGGGGACGGCATCTGATCACGACACAGATCGAGCATCCGGCAGTGCTGCAGACAATGCAGTACCTGCAGGAGCAAGGATATGAGGTAACCTATCTGCCGGTGGATGAAAACGGCAGGGTCAGGTTATCCGACCTGGCGCAGGCCATGCGGCCGGATACGATTCTGGTGTCCGTCATGCACACCAACAACGAGATCGGTTCGCTTCAGCCCATCGCGGAGATCGGCGCATTTCTGGCGCAGGAGTATCCCGACGTGCTCTTTCATGTGGACGCAGTGCAGGGATACGGGAAATTCCGCATTTATCCCCGGCGGCTGCATGTGGATATGCTGTCGGCTTCTGCGCATAAGATTCACGGGCCTAAGGGCGTGGGATTTCTGTATGTGGCGCAGCGGGTGAAGATTCGTCCGATCCTGTTCGGCGGGGGACAGCAGCAGAATCTGAGATCGGGTACGGAGAATGTACCGGGAATCGCCGGCATGGCGAAGGCCGCGGAGGAAATCGGCCGGACGCTGGACGAAGATGTTTCCAGGCTGTATGCGCTTCGGAAAATGCTGGCGGAAGGCGTGCAGAAGCTGAGCGGTGTGCATGTGAATGGCTTGCCCGGACAGGAGAGTGCGCCTCATGTGCTGAGCGTTTCCTTTGAGGGCGTGCGCAGCGAGGTACTGCTTCATGCGCTGGAGGAACGGGGCATTTATGTTTCGGCGGGGAGTGCCTGCGCCTCCAATCATCCGGATACGGCGGGTTCGGCTACTCTCCGGGCGATCGGATTGCCGAAGCCGCTGCTTTCTTCCACGATCCGGTTCAGCCTTTCGATTTTTACGACGGAGGAAGAGATTCGTTATACGCTGCAGGCACTTTATGAGTTGGTGCCCGTGCTGCGGCGGTATACGCGCAGACGGTGAACTGCGGGCGCGGAGAAGGCAGACGTGACCGGCTCCGCGCCGGCGATAAGGGTCGAAAACGGAATGAAAGAGGAAAACGCAGACAGGGGCGGGGACAGGAAAGGAATTAGGGACAGATGATGTTCAGGGCATTTTTGATCAAATTTGCGGAGATCGGCGTAAAGGGGAACAACCGGGATCTTTTCGAGGCGGCCCTGGCACAGCAGATCAAATACGCGCTGCGGCGCTGCGAGGGAGAATTCGCGCTCCGGCGAACCCGGGGAAGAATTTATATCGATGCGCTCTCCGATTACGATTATGATGAACTGGTGGACAGCCTGCGGACGGTGTGCGGCATTTCCGGCATCTGTCCCATGGTGCAGGAAGAGGACGAGGGGATCGAAAAGCTCTGCGGCGACGTGGTTTCCTATGTGGACAGCCATTATCCGGATAAGCATTTCACCTTCAAGGTCAACGCCAGGCGGGCCAGAAAGGA
>CANQTI010000145.1 GCA_947626725.1 uncultured Eisenbergiella sp. | reverse complement strand
CAGATCGTGATCTCCGTCGTCGTCGGCATGGCCGCCGGGTGCATCCCCATCGCCGGTTACAACATGGGCGCGGGCCTGAAAAGCCGCGTGAAGGAGCTGTTTTTCCGGCTGCTGGCGGCGGAGACCGCCGTCGGCGCCATCTCTTTTCTCATCGTTGAATGCTTCCCCGGACAGCTCATCGCCGTCTTCGGGGCCGCGAACGAAAGCCCGTATTATACCGCCTTCGCGCTGCGGGCCTTCCGCATATACCTGTGCATGATCGTTTTCGCCTGCGTCAACAAGGCCTGCTTTATCTTCCTGCAGGCCATGGGAAAGGCCGCCGCGTCCACGCTGCTCTCCATGGTCCGTGAGATCGTGTTCGGCGTCGGGTTCGCGCTCCTTTTGCCCCTGTTCCTGGGGCTGGACGGCGTTCTGTACTCCATGCCCGTTTCCGATCTGCTGACCTTTGTCATTGCCGCTGTCCTGATCCGCCAGACCTGTAAGGAGCTGGACGGCGGCTGAAGGTGCAGGGACGGACCGCGGCGATTCTGACCTGCTGCGAGGCCCGGTTCATCCGCGGCTGCCGACGGATCCTGTCCCGGCTTCGGTTGTCAGCAGGTCGTCCCGCTGCGGCAGCGGTTCTGCTCCGCCGCGAAGCGGCAGCTTTGTCCTGCTGCCGGGTCCGTTCTCACCGGCCTGCCGCCGCTTTTTACCGGACCCGCAGCGCATCATAGCCATACCGCTTCAGGTCAGCGCCGAGCTCCGTCTCTTCTCCGGTCCGAAATTCCGCTTCCTGGCTGGAAAGCAGCAGAAAACTGCTGCCCAGATACCGCTCCAGTCCGTCCGCCCACTGACGGAACCGGCCGCCGTCGTACTGATAGAGACCTCCCCACTCGAAGGAGGAACCCGCGATCTGCGCGATCCCGCCCTCTTCTTTCAGGCGAAAAACCTCATACGTATAGACGCCGAATTCTTCCCGGTCTTCGATATGAACAGTCAGCAGAAAATCCCCCGTTTCCGTTCGGCCCAGATAAATATTGTTCCAACCGGCCCTGCTGGTATTCGCGGTTTCCGCATACAGGAGATCGCCTTTCTCCCCGTAGATCAGCACCGCTGCCTCCGTCTGATCCTTTTCCATGCGGATCTCTATCCGCTCTTCCCCGGCGGCATCGGAAAGCTCCGCCCGATATGTCCCCAGGAGACTTCCGCTCTCTTTCAAAGCCGTTTCTCTTCCCGCTTCCCGGAACCGGTCAGACTCCCAATCCGTTTTCGGGGAAAATGTGATGCCGTAGGGCTCCAGGGCGCTCTCCAGAGCGGCCTCCGTCACCAGACCGTTCTGAAATGTGAGCGTACAGGCCCGGTTCAGGTATTCATCCTGTCCCGCCATCAGATCCGCAAAGGTATCGAAATCCACCTCCTGATAATCGATCCGATCCATTTCATAATTCACCAGAAAAACGCAGTCCTCCGCCAGCATGATATCCCCGAGCTGCTCCGTTTCCAGAAAATCCGGGTTCACATACCGGTCAAAGCACCGGGCGCTTCTGGAAAGCGAACGGACCGCCATCCGGATCGCGCCGTCGCGCTCTCCGGCCATCAGCTGTGCGAACGTGGGGGCATCGGCCTCCGGGGTCTCCTGCGCAGTCGATGGAGCTTCCGCAGACGCCGGTTCTGTTGCCACAGACGTATCGGGGTCTGTGTTCGCCGTCCCGGGCGTTCCTGGTTCCGCCTCCGCCGTTTCTGTTCCTACCGTTTCCATTCCGACCATCCCGGGCTCTGCCTCCGCGTTCTCTGAGTCCTCCGTCCCTGGCGTCCCGGTTCCTGTCCCGTACGTTCCGGCCTCCGTGTTCACCGTCACGGGCACATCGGTCCCCGTCTCCGCGTTCGTTTCCTCGGCAGAGCCGGACGCACCGGATCCGTCCCCTCCGGGATTGACCAGCAGTACCCCTGCCAACACGGCGCAGAGCACAGTCACAGTGCAAGCGACCGCAAATGCCGGTTTCCGATAAAGGAGTATATTTCGGATACGGCTGCCCGTATCCCCCTCCCCAAAGGCCAGCGGCATCCCCGAGGTTCGATGTTTCCCCGAGGCAAATGCCAGAAGAGATCTGGAATACGCTTTCTTTTTTTCCTGTCCCAGCCGTCCGATCACCGCCTCGTCACAGGAACGCTCCATGTCCCGTGCGGAGAGCCTCCAGGCCAGCCAGACCAGCGGGTTGAACCAATGCAGGCAGAGCGCCGTATAACCCAGCGTCCGGGTGATCGGATCGCCCCGGCGGATATGGATCTCCTCATGCAGCAGAATGTACTCCCTTTCTTCTTCTGTCAGATCCTCCGGCAAATAGATCCGGGGCCGAAACAGGCCGCACACAAATGGCATCTCCAGATTTTTCAGCAAATAAACGCGAGTCCCAACAGTATTGCCTGCGGATTTATTTCCCACAGCGCTTTTCGCGGATTTTTTCCCTGCAGCGCTGCTCTCCGGAATTCCGCCTTCTGCCGTTCTATCCCCCTCTTTCCCGGAGTTGAAAACTTCTCCCGATCGTTTCCCGCGTACGGGTCCGGCAAGCCTCAGCCGAAACAAAAGCCTGCCATACGAAACCGCACCATACAGCAGCATGACGGCAACTCCGAGAAACCATATTGCCGCCCCAAGAAACAGATAAATCTGCAGGGGATTGGCAGAGGCATACATGTTTCCCTGCGGCAGCGATCCGTTCACAGCCCGACGGACCGCAGTGCCGGGCAAATATACCTCTGGCTCCCGCATCAGACCGATCTCCTCCGGAATATAGGTGAGTTCACCTCCCCGCACCGGCACGGTCCGCAGAAATCCCAGAAAGGAAACCGGCAAGGATAAGGATACCGGACAGAGCAGCCGGAACAACACCACCGCCCACAGCACATAAGAATACATCTTCGGCTGCCTTTTCAGGCAAAACCGAAGCAGCAGCACCGCCACAATCGCCAGCGAAGCGGTGAGGCTCATATTCAGGACCCGGATGAACCAGCGCCCCAGCATTCCCTCCAAAAACACCTCATTCATCTTCCGGCCCCTCCTCGTAGGTATCAATCAGCTGCTTCAGCGCCGCAATATCCTTTTCCTTCAGCTTCTGCCTTCTGGAAAAAGCCGCCAAAAAACCGGGCAGGGACCCCCCGAAGGTCTCCTCCAGGAATCGCTGTCCCTGCGCAGCCCGAAAATCCGTCTCCGCCATGCGCACCACCACCGTGCCGTTCTCATTGGCAAAAAGGCCCCTATCGCACAGACGTTTCAGCATCGTATAAGTCGTCGTCCGCTTCCACAAAAACACCTGCTCGCACAGGCGTGTCAATTCTCCGGTTCGCACCGGCGCATTTTCCCAGATCAGCCGCGCCAGTCGCTCTTCCATTTCTCCCAGTTTATACGGATCCATCCTGCCTTCCCCGCTTTCTTTTCTTCATCTTTGCTTTCTATGTACAGCCATTGTCTAATATTATTAGACATCTATTATTCTAACGCCGTTAGACACATGCTGTCAAGCGGTTTTTATCGCCTCCGATGGGTTCCGCGATATCCTGAAACGCCAGATCGGCCTTTCCCCATAAAACAAATTCTATAAATGCAATCTTCCATACCAATTATCAGAACTAAGAAAATGAAAAGGGAGGGGCTGAATTTTTTCATACCCTCCCTTTTTCAAATGACTTTTTTCAATCGGCCCTCTCCGCCGTCTCAAATAACCCTTCCCGTGTGATGTTCTTCAGCCACTTTCCGCTCCGGTAATGCTTCAATACCCAAGGCCATTTGACGAACTCATCCGTACACATCAGGAAATAGACTCCCAAGACCGGCAGCTTCAGCACAAAGGCCGCGAAAAATCCCAGCGGCACCGCATAGGCCCACATGGACACCGTATCGCAAAGGAAGCCGAATCGGCTGTCCCCTCCGGCCCGGAACACCCCGGCGATCAGCGTGGTATTGACCGCCGCGCCCATCACATAATAGGTATTGATCAGCAGCATGTACTTCAAATAATGCATAGCCTGCTCTGTCAAATCCGCATACCGCAGCACAAATGGCGCGGCCGCCAGCACGATCAGACCGCCCAGCGCACCGCTTACCACGGTGAGCTTCATGAGCCGAGATGCGCCTCTTTCGGCCTCCTCCATTTTGCCCTCGCCGATGATATTCCCGATCAGAATACCGCCCGCGCTGGCCATGCCGAAGCAGAGGACCGTGCCGAAATTGCGCACCACCGTGACAAAGGAATTGGCCGCCACGGCATCACTGCCCAGATGTCCCAGGATCACGGAATACATGGAAAAGGCCGTTCCCCAGATCACATCGTTCCCCATGGCCGGCAGGGAAAGCCGCACGAAATCGGAAAACAGCAGTTTATTCCGGATGAACAGATAGCCAAAATCCAGTTTGATATCCTTGCTCAGGGCCGAAACCGCGAAACATGCCGACAACTCCACCAGTCTGGACAGAGATGTCGCGAGTGCCACTCCCATCGCCCCAAGCCTGGGCGCACCAAACAGCCCGAAGATAAATACGGCGTTCAACACAATATTCAGGGAAAAAGCCAGCACATTCAGGGCTGTGCTGACGGCCACCCGCCCGATGCTGCGCAGCACGGCCAGATAGACCTCCGTCACGCCCCAGCAGAGATAGGCAATGCTCAGCCATCTCAGATAGGAAGCGCCGATGGCAACCAGCTCTGCATCCTCCGTGAACAGACGCATCATGAACTGCGGAAACACCAGAGCGGCCCCGGCAAACCCCATCGAAATCAAAAGAGAGAACCGCATGGCGATCCCCTCCACAGCC
>CANQTI010000144.1 GCA_947626725.1 uncultured Eisenbergiella sp. | reverse complement strand
AAAACACCTCGCATCTCGCCGTATGCAGAATCACGGTCAAAGAGGTCTCGCTGACGCCGTACATGGGATCCAACGCTACCTTCAGACCGGCGTTCCGGATCGCGGTCATGTCCACGGCCGCGATGATATTGTCCAGATACTCGTTCAGCGGATAGATCTCGCGGATCAGCCCCGCCTTCACGCCTTCCTCATATTCCACGGACTTCACATCGTCCGGCCCGATCTGCGCGATATAGCGCTCGATATCGGCGGTCTGCCCCTCGTCCGCGTCCCGGCCTCCGGCGGTGAACACCTTGATCCCGTTGTACAGGGCCGGGTTGTGGCTGGCCGTGATCATCATGCCGTAAGGCAGCCCGTGGGTCTTCACATAATACATGATCAGCGGCGTGGGCGACGACTTGTTGACCAGCAGGCTCTCGATGCCCTCCGCCGCGAACACCTCCGCGCACCACTGCATCGCTTCCTTGGAAAGGAAACGCCGGTCGTACCCCAGCACGATCTTCTGATCCGCCACGCCCTCCGCGCGCATCTTGTCGCACATGGCCTTCGCCAGCAGGCGGATATTCGCCTTCGTGAACTCGTCCCCTATGACCGCTCTCCAGCCGCCCGTACCGAACCGTATCATATGCTCCCCCTTTTCCGCCCTGGGCATCCCCACAGGCATGAGCCCCTTCTGCTTCCCTGATGGGATTATACAATCTCTTCCCGGTCCTTGGCAATATGTTATCGCTTATTTTTTGCCGTTTCCGGCTTTGCAGACGCCGTCCGGGCCGGAGATGGCTGCAGGTTCAGGCACGCTCCCGCTTCGTGAAAAACGCAGCGGTTCTAAGCTCAGTTTCGCTTTTACAAGCTCACTTCGCTAAGAACCGGCGTTTTTCAAGAGCCTGAACCATGCAGCGCATCCCCGGCCCGGACGGCGTCTGCAAAGCCGGAAACAGCCTCATCTGCCCCGGTTCCATATTTCCCGAGCGCCCTCCCGCAGGAGCACGGCATAGAGCGGGCCGAGAAGGATCCCGGAGAGCCCGAACAGCTTCACGCCCGCGTAAACGGAAAGCAGCATGACCACCGGATAAATGCCCACCCGCTCCCCGAGCAGCCGGGGCTCCAGCAGCTCCCGCCCCACCGCGCAAAGGACATAGGCCGCCGCCGCACAGACTGCGCCCCAAACTCTGCCGATGAGCAGCTGCCAGAGCGCCGCGGGGATGAGCACGATCCCGGAGCCGATGAAGGGCAACGCGTCCAGAAGCCCGGTCAGAAGCGCCAGCAGGACCGCGTTTTTCACCCGTCCGAGCAGAAGGCCCGCCGCCGCGGTCAGGGTGACGGCCAGCATCAGCAGTCCCTGCGCCCGCGCGTAGCTGCCGACGGCGGAAACGGTCTTCCCGAAAAAACGCCAGGCCGTCGCGAAGACCGGATTGTCCCCGAGCGCGCCCAGCATCCGCTCATAATCCCGACAGAGCAGAAGGGATGAAATGAAGCCGACTCCCAGGAAGGCCGCGGCGCTCACAAATCCCCTGCAGCATGCCCATGTCTGCTTTATAGCTTCCGGGATCCCCTGGCTGCGGAAATTCTGCGCCATCTCCTCCAGCCGTTCCCGGAACATATGCTCCGCCTCCGTTCCGTTCAGCCCCCAGTTCTGCTCCAGGTAGGAGCAGCAGCCGCGCAGGGCGGCGTCCATCTTTTCCTGCGCAAAAACCACTTCTCTGCCGAACTGGGCCGCGTGCACGCTGCCCGCATATACCAGACGCCAGAGCAGGACGCCGGCCAGCGCCGCCAGAAGCAGCAAAAATCCGCCCAGAAGGATCTCCCGGCGGATATGAGTGGCCTCCTGCACCCTTTTTAATGTCGGATAACACAGATAGACGATCAGTAGCGCAGGCCAGAACGGCGCCATCAGGGGAACCAGATATCGGAAACCCCCGTAAAGCGCCGCGGCCCAGAGCGCGAGATACAGCGCTTTCCTGACGTTCTCCCCCATCGGGTTTTCCCCGCCGTCTCCCCATACTCCTCCGCAGCCCCCGTTCCGTCTCCCGTTTTCTCTCTGTACGTTTTTCCCGCTTTCATCCGAAAAATGACCCATACCGCTCCCGTTCCGTCACGCCTGCTGCCCGCGCGGCGCCTTTTTTTCTCAGGAAATAGTATGGGTCTTTAAAGTTCAGGCTATGTATCGTTCCTGCGCAGGATCCGCTTCCGTTTTCCGGTCGGATCTCACCAGGTTTTCCGCCAGCCCCAGGATCAGGAAAAGAAACGGAGCACAGCAGATCTGCTGATAGCAGAAGAAATTATGTGCGGCATAGACCATCGCCGCCAGCGCCCCCATCAGAGCAGGCCCAGTTCGGACGCCCTTTCTCAGGAACCGCCTTATCGCCGTCAGAAAGATGCCGGCATAGGCCGACAGTCCGATCAGTCCCAGGCAGAAAAGCGCATTCAGAAATTCATTATGGGCATTTGTCAGCACCTGATTCCAGCCGAAAAAATGCTCTATCCGTTCCGTCAGGCCTTCATCTGCATAAAAATACGCGGAGAAACAGTCCGGTCCCACACCCGTCAGCTTCCGTCCGAACGGCAGCCGGAGCCATGTCTCCGCCGTCAGCTTCCAGATAAAGCCCCGGGAATTTCCCCACCGGTCGTTAAATGTCAGATAGGAGTCCCTGCCCTGCCCCTGTGCGCCCGACGTTCCCACCGTGTTCAGCCATATCGCCAGCAGCGTCAGGCACAGCGCAGCGGCCGCAAAGCATACCGCCAGACAGCGGATCTGTTTCGCATGGCGCAGTTCCTTCCTTTCCGGACAGCGCTGCCGGAAACACAAAAACAGCGTATAACAGACGCTCACCGCGCACAGTGCGATCCAGGTCTGCAGGCTCTTTGAACAAAACTCTGACAGACCGCCCAATGCCGCGGCTCTGTCCGAAAAAACGTTCTGACAGATTCCCACAGCTTTAAAACTGAGCAGCATCAGTAAAAGCGTTTCCAGGAAACGTTCCATTTGATCCAGTCCGTCGCAGGCCGCCCAGAACAGCCCTCCAAAAAGGACTCCCAGCGCGATGAACGCGCTGTCACTGTTCTGCGTCACCGCCGCCGCAAACCCCAGCGCACAATAGAGACCCGCCGCCAGACGTTCCAGCGGGTTCCTCGTCAGGAAAAAAACGATAACGCCGATCACCAGCGCCATACAGACATATCCGGAATACCAGGTCGCCTGCCCGACGGTGGACAGAAAGCGCAGCCGGTCCGCCTGCGCCACTTTTTCATACAGCCCCAGCGGATCCAGCGCGAAGCGATGTCCTAGTCCGACCGCGAACGCCAGGCCGGACCCCAGAAAGTGCCCGGTCAGCAGTACGTTTTTCCAGATCCGCTTTTTCAGCATGAGAAGACGGGAAATGAGAAAATAGGCCAGAACGAAAAGGATCTGCGTCAGAAGACCCATGTGCCAGCCTTCCGTGCCGGCAAATCCCCGCCGCCGGTCAACGCCAAAAACCCAGGACAGTCCTGCTGCCGTCAGATACAAAAACATGCAAAGATCCAGCGGACTGCAGATCCGTTTCCTGCGGGCATTCCGCAGCGCGCAGGCCGCCGCTCCCTTTTGGGCCCATCCTAGGCAGACCAGCAGCAGCGCCGGCAGGAGACAGAACAGGCTGGTCCATAGAAAAAAACGGTATTTATATTCCCCCAGGCGGGAATAACCCTCTCCCATATAGAGCGGGAACAGGGTCAACATGAGAAAAGCCCAAAGGCCGGTAAGGCCCTGGGCCACTTTTCTTCCTCCGTCAGTTAAGCTCCAGTTTCTTTTCCAGTTCATAACAGACTCTCTTCCCCGTCCGCGGGTGACTGAATGCCAGCCGCACTGCCTGCAACTGTATCCCCCGGACAGAAAGGCGTGCCGACAGCGCACGGCTCTGCGGCGTACCGTACCGTTCGTCTCCCAGAATCGGCATTCCCGCGTGCGCGAGCTGCAGACGGATCTGATGATGGCGGCCGGTATACAGCCTGATCTCCAAAAGCGCCCGATCCCGTTCCGCTCTCAGACAGGTATACGCCAGACGTGCCGGCTTCGCGCCCGGTTCCGTTTTTTCCGCAATGCGGCCCCCGCCGCCCGGTTCCCGAACCAGATGGTCCGTAAGTTCCGCCGTCCGGCCCGGATACAGGAAACGCTGTCCGCCGTCCGATGGGATCCCGGAAAGAATATTCTCCCCCGATCCGTCTTCCGTCGGGGCCTCCGGCCGCTGCCCGCTCTCCGGCAGGGCCACGATCGCCCGATAAATCTTCTCCATCCCGCCGCAGGCCGCCTGTTCGCTGAGGGCCGCGGCGCTGCGCGGATTCCTGGCAAAAACCAGAATGCCGGACACCGGCTGATCCAGCCGATGAACTATGCCCAGATAGACAGAGCTCCGCTTCCCCGGCGTCCCGCCGTTCCGGGCCAGGTAGTTTTTCAGTTCGCTCTCCATATCCGGCTCCGAGACCCGGGCGCTCTGCACTGCCAGCCCGGCCGGTTTGAAACAGACGAGGATGTCCCCATCCTCAAACAGGATCTGTGTTCTCATTGCCGCCTTTCCGGACAAGGAGGCCTCGCCCCCTGCCCTGCGCCCGTCTTCGCCCGCCGGCCATGGCGCGGCGGCCGCCCTGTGCCCGTCGTCCTTCGCCGGGGACAGACCCGTTCAGATCTTGAAACGGTATCCCACGCCCCAGATCGTCTCGATATACTGCGGGTTGGCGGTGTCGAACTCCACCTTTTCCCGGATTTTCTTGATATGCACGGTCACGGTGGCGATGTCCCCGATGGACTCCATATCCCAGATCTCCCGGAACAGCTCTTCCTT
>CANQTI010000143.1 GCA_947626725.1 uncultured Eisenbergiella sp. | reverse complement strand
AGCTGCCGCTTGTTGGGCGGAAGGTTGGTGATGTCCTGCCCGTTGAAAAGGACGACGCCCTGATCGGGCTTTTCGAAACCGCCGATGATGCGCAGCGTGGTGGTCTTGCCGCAGCCGCTGGGGCCCAGCAGCGTCAGGAATTCGTTCTCCCGGATATAGAGGTTCATATCGTCCAGAACGGTATTATCGCCGTAGCGCTTGGTGATGTGGGAGAGATCGATCAGTCTGGTGCTCATTTGTAAAAACCCGCGCAGTGTGTGACACTGTCCTTCCTGATAATGATGGCGAGGCGTACAGATCCTGGGCCGGTTTGCCGCCGTTCATTTGGCCGCCCGTTTGCCCCGCAGAGCCTGTCAGAAGCTGGGAGGGCTGGTGACCCAGATCAGGCTGGCACCCGCCTTGGGGCCAGCCGTGATATAGTGGGTGGACCTGGGCGTGAAATAAAAGGATTCTCCTTTTTTGACCTTCCAGGTCTTCTTGCCGAGATGGATCGTGATGGTGCCGGAGAGCACGTAGCCGAATTCCTCGCCCTCATGCGGGTTGTCGGGATACGTGCTGCCGCCGGGCTGCAGCGTGACGCGGATCGGCTCCATGATGTTTTTCTGGGCGTTGGGGATGATCCATTCCGTGGTGTTCCGATATTCTTCGTCCACCTTTTCAAAGTAGTCATTCTCGCCGAAGACCACCTGCTCGTCATCCTCTTCACTGAAGAATTCCTTCAGATCCGTGCCCAGTGCCTGCAGGATATCCATCAGCGTGGCGATGGAAGGGGAGGTCAGATCCCGTTCCAACTGGGATATGAATCCCTTTGACAGCTCCGTCCGGTCTGCCAGCTCCTCCTGCGTCAGGTTCCTGCCGATCCGCAGTTCCTTTACCTTTGCTCCGATATTCATGCTGAAATGTCCTTTGCGCGGTTCCTCCTGTACGGAAAGAAAACCGCCGCCCCTGAAAAACAGAAATTTTAAACAAAAAGTTTAATAAAACTAAACAAACGCACTGCCCTTTATTATAGCGGCTTTTCCGTGTATGTCAATGGGAAAAATAAAAATATGTAAAATTTCGTTCCGGCTTTGGATCCTGGGTCCCCGACATCAGAATGCGGCGCTGCCCGCCGGACGTATGCAGTCCATTTTCCCGGACCGTTAGAAAAACGCCCGGCCCAAGAGCTGCTTCGCACCTCTGGCGAAGCGAGCCCTTGTGGGCGAAGCTGAGTTTAGCGCCGCTGCGTTTTTCTCGAGCGAGAGCGTGTCCGGAAAAGGACTGCATACGTCCGGCGGGCAGCGCCGCATTCTGATGTCGAGGACCAGGGAGTCAAAGCCGGGGTTGCGCCGGGAAAAAAGAAATGATATGATAGGGGCAGGGATTTTTCCCGGAAGGAAGGTGCGGTTTTATGGCATTGAACGAGCAGAAGTACGTGGCCTATGTTTCCACATATACGATGGGGCATTCCCATGGGATTTCCATTTATGATGTAGATATGGAGAACGGCCGTTTTTCCTTAAAGGACAGGGTGGAGATCACCAATTCTTCCTATCTGTCGATCTCCCATAACAGGAAGCGGCTCTATTCCATCACAGATTTCGGCGTGGAATCCTATGAGATCCTGCCGGACGGCGGCCTTCGGACCATCAATCTGGCGGGCATCAATGGCATGCGGGGGCACTATCTGTCCACCGATTATGAGGATAAGTTCCTTTTCGTAGCGGGATGGCACGACGGGAAGATTACGGTGCTGCGCATTCGGGAGGACGGCAGCGTGGGGGAGATCACGGACGAGGTGTTTCACAAGGGATTGGGGAGCATCGCGGAGCGGAATTTCCGTCCCCATGTGAGCTGTGTGAAGATGACCCGGGACAACCGGTATCTGTGTGCCGCGGATATGGGGTTGGATCATACGAAGGTTTATCAGCTGGATCATGCGACCGGAAAGCTGCACCTGGCGGACGTGATCCGGAGTGAGCTGGAATCCGGGCCCAGCCACATCAAGTTCGGAAAGGACGGCAATATCCTCTATATCGTCCATGAGCTGAAGAAGATCATCGATGTCTATACCTATCGGGAAGAGAACAACAACCCGTTTTTTGAGAAGATCCAGACGATCCCCACGGTGAACGACTACCACGCCACCGGGACGGCGGCCAGCGCGCTGAATCTGTCGGAGGATTTTTCCTATCTGGTCAGTTCCAACGCCGGAGACAACAGCGTGGTGATCTATCGGATCGATCAGGAGACGGGGCTGCTTTCCAAGATCCTCTGTCTGCCCATCAGCGGCGAATATCCCAAGGATGCCGCGCTGTTCCCGGACAACCGTCATCTGGTGTCCCTGAATCACGAGTCCAACACCATGACGTTTTTCACCGTGGATATGGAACGGGGTCTGATCGTCATGAACGGAAAGGAGATCCGGGTGGATCAGCCCAACTGCGTCATTTTCCATCGGCTTTAAAAGAGTTGTCGTCTGCAGGGCTGTATCCGGGAGGACCGGGCGCCGTCCGACCAAAAAGAAATTGATTCGGACCGGGGCTCTATATTATAATGATCGTATTGAAGCAGCGCCGATACCCAGAGGCAGAAGGGGAAGCTTGTGAGCAGAGTTTATTTTGTCATACCGGCCTATAATGAATCGGAAACGATCGGTTATGTTTTGGAGGAATGGTATCCGGTCATGTCGGAATGTGGGCCGGACAGCAGGCTGGTGATCGTGGACGACGGGAGCAGGGATGATACCGCAGCGATCGTGCGGGCATTCGCGGCGGAGCATCCGCAGACCGTTCTGCTGGAAAAGGAGAACGGCGGTCATGGGGCGGCGGTTCTTTACGGATACCGCTATGCGCTGGCGCAGGGAGCGGAGTATATTTTCCAGACGGATTCCGACGGACAGACGGATCCAAAAGAATTCCCGGCGTTTTGGGCGCTGCGGGACGAATACGATATGGTGATCGGGCACCGCGGCAGAAGAAAGGACGGGATATCGCGTGTCTTTGTCACAAAGGTGCTGAGACTCGTGATTCTGTGCTGCTTCCACACGTGGGTGCTGGATGCGAACACGCCCTATCGGCTGATGAAGGCAGGGACGCTGGCCGGGTATATCGATCTGATCCCGGAGGATTATATGCTGACAAACGTGCTGATCTCCGTCATTTATCGGAAACGTGGATGCGGCGTGAAATATCTGCCGATCTCCTTCGGGGCCCGGCGCGGCGGGACCAATTCGATCAACATGAAGAAGATTCGGAAGATCGGTCTGCAGGCATGGCACGATTTCAGAATCATCCGCAGGAGTCTGCGGCGGGACGGGGAGGATCGATAAAGCTGATGAAGAAAGGAAATATCTCTTATAAAAAGATATGTATCTTATTTGTGCTGGTCGGATTCGCCGCCGCCGCTTTTTTTTACTGCATGGCGAGCACGCTGAATCCCTGGTCGCAGAAGCTGCCCCATCTGGATTCCGCTGTATGGCTGCGCTGTGCGGTGGAAATGATAAAGGGAAAGGTCATTTACCGGGACACATGGGATCATAAAGGCCCGGTCCTGTTTTTTATTCAGTATCTCGGGCTGGTGCTGACGCCGCACAGCCTGACAGGAATCTGGATCCTGGAGTGCGTATTTACGTTTATGACTTTGTGGGCTTTTTATCTCACGGCGGGGCTGTTTACCGAAAGCATGCTGGTCAGATTCTTCGCGGCGGTTCTGTCGCTGCAGCCCTATTATTATTTTTTTCAGCAGGGAAACTGTGTGGAGGAATGGTCCTTGCCGTTTATCAGTTTTTCTCTGTATTTCTTTGTCAGATTCCTGAAAACGTTCCAACTCGTCAGGTGGGAGATATTCCTGGCGGGGGTCTGCATGGGGTGTTCCTTTTTGCTGAACGGGAATCTGGTTGCAGTCTGGGTCTGTTTTGTGCCGCTGACTGTGCTCCTTCTGCTGTGTAAAAAGCGGTATCGGGATCTTCTCACCTGTGCGCTGTGGTTTGCCGGGGGACTGCTGCTGATCTTATTGACGGCCGCGGGGGCCCTGCTGCTCCAGGGCGCATGGAGCGCGTTCGTGGAGACCTATTTCGGGTTCAATTATTCTTATACCTCCGGGGTAACATGGAACAGCTTCCGCCTGTCCGTCCTGAATTTCGCATATATTGACAGGTGGTTCGGCTATTTCAATGTTCTGCTGTTTCTGCTGCTCGCGCACGAAAGGCGGGCGGACTGGAAATGGTGTTTTCTGCCGTATTCGATCCTCTCTCTGGTGCTGCTCAGCGTCAGCGGGAGAGGATATATCCATTACGGTCTTCAGCTGATCCCGTGCATGATCATACCTGTTTCGGAATGCGTGGAAAGACTCCGGGCATGGTGCCGCAAATATTCGGAATTTGTGTTCATCGTCCTGCTGGTGAGCGTGCTCTGGCTCCGCTTCGATGCGGAGGACTACTCGGAAAAGCTGATCCAATGGACGATCAGCACGGAGGGCGAGAATGATTATGCCGGCGGGGACACGGAAAATTATACGATCGTCAACGATTGGATCGGCGGCCGCTGGAGCGAAGAAGCGATTGACAAATGGGTGACAAATGAGATTTATTGAGAACCGGGCGGTTCGATGGAAAATATTGAAGAAAGGCGCGGCAGGCTGAGAAGATCGGTCCGCAGCGCCTTCTTTTTGGGGGAAAAGGGGGCTTTGCGCCAGGGACGGGAAAGCTGCCGGAAAAATTCGATGGTTCTTTTTTTATCGAAATCAATATAGTTTTGAATACCACTTCAAAAAGAGTTTATAATCAAATCATGCAAAAATCTATTTACGACAGATGTTTTTTGCTGTATGATAGATAAAGGAGGGTATGTTATCATGAAGTGGATGATTGTTTCAGACAGTTCCTGTGAGATCC
>CANQTI010000142.1 GCA_947626725.1 uncultured Eisenbergiella sp. | reverse complement strand
CAGCCCGCCGTGGATGACTGGAAACGCATGCTGGCGGCAGGCGGGACCAAAACGCCCGTCGAGCTGGCCAAAATGGCAGGTGTGGACATCACCACCGACGATGCACTTCTGGACACCATCGCCCGGATTGGCGCCATGATCGATGAGATCTGCACGCTGACCGAAGAGATCGGCTAAGCGCCGGACCCCCGCCCGCCGGGCGACCCCTCCTGACAGAGCGCGGCGCTTCTGATGGATCGGGGCTTCTCCCGGCTGGCCGAAACGGGTCCGGCCGGGGCACGGCCCGGCGGCTGGTCCTCCGGGTCACGCTTCCCGTCTCAGGCCCCGCTCTTTTTCGTGCCGTTCAAATACCGCAGGATCCCCAAATGGAGCTGCCAGGCCACCTTTTCCTGATAGGACGGGTCGCACAGCAGCTCCTCTTCGCGGGGATTGCTCAGGAAACCGCACTCCGCAATCACAATGGGTCTGCTGGTTTTTCGCAGCAAATAATAACTGTCATTGGCTTTTGCCTCTCTTCTGTTGTCCGGATCCAAACCCAATATGAGCTGTTCCTGAATGATGTCCGCCAGTTTTTTCCCTTCCTCACTTCCCGTATAATAGAACACCTGCGCACCGCTGACCGACGCTCCTTCATAGCTGTTCTGATGAATGCTGACCACAATATCCGGCCCCGTCTTCTCCATCAGTTCAATGCGGCGCTTCATATCCTGAACCTTTTTCCGATCGGCATCCGCATCATAAAGTCCGCTGTCTCCTGTCCGGGTCAACACAGCCTTCACGTCCGCCTGCTCCAGCAAAACGGCCAGGCGCTTCGCAATGGCCAGATTGATGTCCTTTTCCAGAGCACCATTCACACCCACCTTCCCCGGATCGTTTCCTCCGTGACCCGCATCTACTACCACGCAGAATTTCTGCATTTTGGAATGATCGTCCTGTTCCGCCTCCATTTCCGCGCGATGTACAGCGCTGTCTGTCATCACCGCAGCCTGTCTTCCTGCAAAAAAGACGGCAGTCAAAAAGACCGCCGTCCCCAATAATTTCACCAGCTCACGCTGCCAACTGTGTCCCATAGCTGAAACCCCATGGCTTTTTATCACCATATATATGGCCCTGGTCCCGGGATTATGCGCAGGGCTTCCTCAATCCGCCAGGAAACCGGCGATGACGCTCCAGATGTTTTCCCGGCCGTCGTCAAAGGTCAGCTTCCAGGAAGCGATGCCGCCCAGATCATATTTTTTCATCACACCGATCTTGCCGCTGATGGACTGTTCATCCTCCAGCCATACCTGCACAAAGCCCCCTTCGGCATCGAACCGAGCATAATTTTGTCCCGTCTGCTCATCCCACTGATAGGGAACGCCCTGTTCAAGCAAATAATCCGACGCGGCCTGAATGCCCACCGCACGGCTGCTCACGGTCCCGTCCGCAAAGGTAGTCCAGATCCGCGTATAAAGCGGAATCGCATTGATAACCTTCCGGGAGGGCACCAGACCGGTCATCGTCTGGATCCCCTCCTCCACATATCCGATGGAGGCCACGGAACCCGGCTCCTGACTGCCGCCCCAGTGTTCATCATAGCCCATGATGATGACGTAGTCCGCCATCACGCCCTGTTCCTTCCATCTGTAATGCGCATTGAAATCGCGGGGCACATAATTGTCCACCGAAAGCACCAGCCCGCGGGCGCGGCAGGCCACGGACAGTTCCCGGATGAACTGGATGAAATCCTCTCCCGCCTCACTTTTTATTTTCTCAAAATCGACATTGATGCCGTCGAGACCGCAGCGCTCGGCCTCCGCCATCAGCGCTTCTATGATGGCCGCGCGTTTCTCCGTCCAGGGAAGAATCTGGTTCGGGTCCACCCCGTCCGCCTCATGGGTGAAATCGTCCACCAGAGCCCAGACCTCCAGCCCTTTCCCGTGGGCCGCCTGCACATATTCCGGGCTGGCAATGCTCTCTACGCCGCCCTCGTTGTCCGAAAGGAAAAACCAGGTAGGAGAGATCACGTTGAGCCCCGTCACGCCCTCTACCACACCGGGGAAGGTGCTGTTCGCCTTCTCCTCTACCACCTGATGCCAGGCCATGTTGATTTTATGCGCGCGGGTATTGCCGCTGTAATCCAGTTCCACATAACCCGTATTTTTCACAGGCGTTTCCATCTGCTCGTTCTCCAGACGCTTTTTCTCCAGATAGCCGATATAGCCGTCCTGCGATTGCACGCAATCCCAATCCTCAAACTCCTTCAATATAGTCAGTGCGCTTCCCTTTTTTATTTTCGTCAGGATTGCGCTCTTCACACCGCCGCGCAGCCGGATCGCGGTATCTTTTTTCACCAAAGCAGTCTTTCTTTCCGTCCACTCGGTCTCCAGAATCACCCGGTTGGGCGCCGTATACAGCGCATAATTGAAATCGGAATACTTTTTTACATAATCCAGCGCCAGCCAGACCATCCCTCCCTGCTCAAAAGCAGCTACATATCCATCCGAAACCGTCTCCCCAAAGCCGGCCCGCACCACCTCATTCGGCAATGTATACAAAACCGCGCTGCCATACCGATCCGCATAAAAACGGTCATTCAGATACGTATGTACCGTATCCATGTCCAGATAGCAGTGATTGTCACGCAGGATGCCCTTCTGCTCCAGGAAATCGTGATTGAGCAGAATCGCCGTGTCCTCTTCCGTATTCAGTCCGTAATACGCCTGCAGATCGGCTTCTTCCTTCGAATATGAATACTTATCATAAAGCCAAACGCCTGCTGCGCTTCCCGTAATGATCAGGATTAAAAAAATCGCAATCAGCGCCGGAATCATCTTTCTTCTTTTCTTCTTTTTCTTTTTGCTCATGCCGCATTCCTGTCCTTATCTGTTGTCCTATTATTTTGTCATGTCCTCCCGGACATGGTGCCTCCGGCGGATTTAATGCGCCTGTCGGCGCGGTAAAATAGCCCTGCGGCTATTTATCATGTCCTCCCGGACATGGTGCCTCCGGCGGATTTAATGCGCCTGTCGGCGCGGTAAAATAGCCCTGCGGCTATTTATCATGTCCTCCCGGACATGATGCCTCCGGCGGATTTAATGCGCCTGTCGGCGCGGTAAAATAGCCCTGCGGCTATTTTACCATATTCCAATTCTCTTTTCTACATTTTTTGCGCAAAAACGCCCGGCCCTGTCTCCGATGTATGGGGCTCCAACGCGAGAACCGGGCCGGACGCTTTCAGACAAGAATGGTCCGCAGATTACCTGAAAAAGTAATCACCACTTTTTGATCTCATCATATCGGATTTCCTGAAGTTTTCCTTCTTCATCCGTGATAAAATCGGGCATATATACGGCTTTTTCACATACACAGCAGACCTCCACGATCTCCTTGGCCGGGGTCTTCTTCCCGTTCAGATAAAACCGGACGCCCTCATGCTCCATCTGGGCGAGCAAATTCTCCCATGCCTCGGGCTGCAATCTTCCCATAGGCATTCTCCTTTCCTGATCCGCCTTCCATCCCAAAAGAAATCCTGCATGTGATATATATTCCGACGTCAGATCAGGTTGAAAAACGGAAAAATTGCGAGATGAATGAACAGTGCCAAAAACAGAATCATACTAATAAGATATAATGGAATTTGAATTATAGTTTTTGTCTGGAAAATATTGATTCAAAGATTTTCCGATAAGGTACATATCCTTTTCAGACATTCTCATACTATATACACTGTGAGAATAAGACGGAACGGACACCTTCCGTTCCTTTTGTGTCAAAAACGGCAACAGCTGCAAATCCGCTGCCAACGGCGTGACAAAAATCACAGACCGCTTGATCCAACAATCCTCCTTTCCGGCACGGATTGTTCAGAATCATCTCTTCCATAATTATATCCACCACAGGGAATAATTTCAAGCATTTCTTAAAAAAATATGAAACAGTTACACCTACCGCTTGACTTTGTTCCCTTTTATGATATGATAACTTTCACAGGAAGTCATAAATTCTGTCACAATCGAGCCATTGGGATGTATCATATAGTAAGGATGTGATAGTATGAAAATTGAAAAAGTAAATGATCACCAGATCAGATGCACGCTCACCAAAGCCGATCTTGCTGACCGGGAGCTGAAAATCAGCGAACTGGCCTATGGCACGGAAAAAGCGAAAAATCTGTTTCGCGACATGATGCAGCAGGCATCTCAGAAATTTGGTTTTGAAGCGGATGACATTCCGCTTATGATAGAGGCAATTCCGTTAAATGCAGACTGTATCGTCCTAATCATCACCAAGGTCGAGGATCCGGAAGAGTTGGATACTCGCTTTTCCAAATTTGCTCCTTCCGCGGAGGACGACGATGACGGTGTCGATCCCGATGATTATTCTTCAAAAATAACCGAAAGCACCGACAGCATATTCGACCTGTTTCGTCAGATTCAGGAAAGCCGGCGGGCTGAACTTTCCAGCCAGAAACAAGCCTCCGGCACTCAGAAGGATAAAGCGGCTTCTTCCGAAGCAATCTCTATTGGAAGCGCTCGGATCTTTTCCTTTCCCTCCATGCACGATCTGATCCGGCTCGCCCATGTAGCCCACGATTTTTACGACGGAAAGAATTCTCTTTACAAGAACCATCAGGACGGCAATTACTCCTTGGTAATCAGTGAAGAACAGATTTCGGCGGAAGCATTCAACCGGATCTGCAATGTAGTTTCTGAATACGGCCGGCTGGAACGGTCTACTCCTGGAAGTGAAGCATACTTTAAGGAGCATTACGAACCGGTGGTAGAAAATACGGCTCTACAGACGCTGGCACAAATTTAAGAAGCAGATAAAAGACCCCCGAGCGGAAGAGCGTTTCTGCCGGGGGTTTTTAGGCTGTGGCTGCGGTCGGCAGCGCATCTCGTGAACGCGCCTGCTGGCGCAGGCT
>CANQTI010000141.1 GCA_947626725.1 uncultured Eisenbergiella sp. | reverse complement strand
CGATGCCCGTGGATGTCACGCTGACCTTCGTCCCCTCCAGCCAGCCGTTGTATGTAAGGAATTCCCGGCTGTCCGCCGCCAGGACCGGATCCTCAAAATACCGGGCGATCTTCTCGCAGCGCTTCGGATCCCCCGGCAGGATCACGTATTGTCCCACTTCCCCGTCATGGATCTGCAGATGATACTGCATTCCCGCTTCCGCGTATTTCATAGAAATTCTCTCCATCCCGCTTCCGCGGACAAACGGCGCTGCGCCGTCCGACCGCTAAAAACCCAGCTCCGTCTTTTTCTCATAAACGGAAACCATCATATCCGCCCCGCCCTGTCCCTGCACAAGACAGGTTCCGTTTCCGCTGCCCAGCCGCGCACAGCGTTCACAGAGCCGCGCACCGTCCTCGCTCTTTTCCGGAAGCTGTTCCGGATCATATGTAAAAAACGGGACATCCAGCCACTCCGCCAGCTCCGTCACCGCCGGCTCTTTTGCCAGCGGCGCACCGGAATAAATGGCACAAACACGCTCTTTGGACAAGTGATTTCCGGCCAGGGTCTCCACCACGAGCTGCCGCAGCCCGAGAACATCGCTCCCCGCTTCGCAGGACACGCCGATCACCACGTTCATCGGGAACATCCGGCATTCCTTTTCGAAATGAGGGGCCTCCCAGTCGTCAGTGATGGAAATGCCGCACTCCGGCGGCCGGCCTTCCCCCGCCTGGGGATCCGCCATGACGGCGCCGACACCGACCATTCCTTCCGGCATCACGCCCTCCACGGGATAATCGCTGTAAACACCCACGGTATGCCCGGCAGCCAACGCTTCCGCCACCGTCTGGATCCGGAAAAGATCCTGAATATACAGGCCGTTCTTTCGCGCGAAAGCATCCACTTCGAACCGACGTGCCTTTTCCCCCCGGGATAAAATGACAGGCGTCGCGTCCACCAGACCGGCAAGCTGCTGACACCAGCCGTTCAGCCCCTGTATTCTCCCCTTTGCGAAGGGGATCAGAAATCTTCCCTCTTCGTCCATCACGACGGCAGCCGGACCTTCTCCCTTTTCTTTCAGGAAGGGAACGTATGCCCCCGCAATCTGCTCCAGTTCCCCCAGAAACAGGAAAACTTCCTGGCTGTCCCAAAGATCCTCCAGAAGCAGCCGAAAGGATTTAAACGGAATCAGGCGGCGTCCCGTAAACGTATACCAGCTGTAGCTGGCCGCCTGATGGTTTTTTCTCTGCAAAACAGCTGTCAGTTCCAGATTCTTCTTTGCGCCTGCCCGGGTAAAGGAAATCACGCTGATTTTCATAACTGTATGCCCTTCCTATTTATAAAGATCCAGCCTGCGCGTCAGTTCCGCTTTGCTCTGAACCCCCACCATACGGTCCACTTCTTTCCCATCTTTGAAGAGGATCAGCGTCGGAATGTTCATGACCTGATATTCCGCGGCAAGACCCGGCTGCTCGTCCACATTCACTTTGCCCACCTGATAGCCTTCCTCCGCCAGCTTATCCACTGCCGGGGCCTGCATCCTGCAGGGGCCGCACCACTGCGCCCAAAAATCCACCAGCACCGGCCCGGACGCCGTGCGCACTTCTTCATCAAAATTGTCAGCTGTGAGTATTTTCGCCATATTTTCCTCCTGTTCTTTGTTCCTCAAATCGGCACTTTTCATCACGCCGCTGCCCATATTGCGCGGCATCAAGTATAGTATACCTGTTCTCTTCTATAAAATCCACGGTTATTTCATCAATTTTGAAATTTCGAAACGCCAGGCTTTTCTGCGGCCTCCCGCCGCAGAAGCCAGAGACAAAGAAGGTTGGGAAGCGCCATGCAGGCGTTGGCCAGATCTGACAGGTTCCATACCAGTTCCAGAGAAAGAACGGACCCAAGATAAACGAATACCATATATGTGATTTCAAAAACCTTCACGCCCCGCTCTCCCCACAGATAACGGGCCGCGCACTCCCCGTAAAAGCTCCACCCGATAATGGTGGCGAAGGCAAACAGCACCAGACAGAGAGACAGCAGCTCCTCCCCCGCGAAGGGCAGACTGCCGAAGGCCACGAAACAGTAAGCGTCCTCCCCCGCCGCAAGATAGGGGGCCGGATCTCTTACCATACCGCTCAGGACGGCGAGGCCCGTGACGGCGCACATGACCAGCGTATCCCAGAAAATCCCCGTCATAGAAATGAGCGCCTGCTGCCGGGGCGCGGCATCCGCTGCGGCCGCCGCGGCCATGGGCGCGGACCCCATCCCCGCCTCATTGGTGAAAAGCCCCTTCGCCATCCCGACGCGGATGCCCGTCGTCACCGCATATCCTGCCGCGCCGCCGATCACAGAGCGGGAGGAAAAGGCGCCCCAAAACACCGCCGAAACCGCCGCCGGAAGGAAAGCCGCGTTTTTCAGGATCACATACAGACAGCCGCCCAGATAGATCAGGCACATGACCGGCACCAGACGGGTACACACCCGGGCTGTCTTCTTCGCGCCGCCGATCAGGACGCTGCCTGCCAGCAGGGCCGCCGCTATTCCCACCAGATGCGGGGACACGGGGATGTGCCGGGTCACCGCCGCCGTCAGCGCATGGGCCTGTACGCCGCTGCCCACGCTGAGCGCGGCCAGGAGTGCGAACAGGGAAAAGACCGCCGCCATCCCTCTTCTGTGCAGCCTGTGTTCCATCACATACATCGGGCCGCCGTAAACGCTGCCTTCCGGCCTTCGGATCCGATATTTCGCGGATAAAAAGCACTCCGCATAGCAGGTCGCCATGCCCAAAAGTCCGCAGATCCAGCACCAGAACAGCGCCCCCGGCCCCCCGATGGCAATGGCCGCGGAGATCCCGACGATATTGCCGGTGCCGATGGTGGCCGCCAGTGCCGTCGAAAGCGCCTCATAGGCCGACACCTTCGTTCCTTCCTCTTTTCTCCCCGCGAAGCTCATCCGGATCCCCTGCGGAACCTTCTTCTGAATGAATCCCAGCTTCACCGTGAAGTAAAGATGCGTCCCCAGCAAAAGTGCCGGCATGGGGAATCCCCAGAGAAAGTCACAAAGTGTTCTCACCAGGCCGCCGATCTGTTCCATATGCGCATTCCGCCCGTATCCAATCCATCTGTACAGGATATGGCGCCGGGGCTGAAAATAAAACCGGCGGGCGGGCCTGTGACCCATCCGGCTGAAAATAAAAACCGGCGGGTCTGTGACCCATCCGGTCAGAGCCCCGGGGAGATGCGGTGTGTGTGTCAGGCACGCTCTCGCTTCGTGAAAAACGCAGCGGTACTAGGCTCGGTTTCGCCCGCGGGCGGGCTCACTTCGCCAAGGACCGGCGTTTTTCAAGAGCACTGACATCACACACCGTATCTCCCCGGGGCCCTGACCGGATGGGGCGCAGGCCATTGGTCGCAGGTCTTTTTGTCCGACAGCGGCCATATCTTTCTCACGGCGATTTTCTTGACATCGGGACGCAAATGTGTATACTTTACAGAGAAAAGAAATATTTATTTTTTCAAAGAGATACGATCCACGGCATACCCGAAGCCAGGGACTTGGCAAAAAATGGGTATGACTTATTGAATATCAGGAGGAACAGCTATGTGCGGAATTGCCGGTTATATCGGGCGCAGTCAGGCCGCGCCCATCATCCTGGACGGACTTTCCCGGCTGGAATACAGAGGCTATGATTCCGCCGGTATCGCGGTATACGACGGAGAAAAGATCCACATGCAGAAGGCCAGAGGGCGCCTGCGGGTTCTGGAGGAATTGACGAGACACGGCGCTGCCCTGCCCGGCTTCTGCGGCATCGGTCATACCCGGTGGGCCACCCACGGCAGCCCGTCGGACACCAACGCCCATCCCCATATGAATGAGGAAAACACCATCGCTGTGGTCCATAACGGCATCATTGAGAATTACGCGGCCCTGAAAAACAGGCTGGAACAGAAGGGGTATAAATTCGCCTCCGAAACGGATACGGAGGTGCTGGCCCATATGCTGACGGAATATTACCGCGGCGATCCGGTAGAGGCCATTGAGAAGGTCATGCACCGGGTGGAGGGCTCTTACGCGCTGGGCATCATGTTCCTGGACCATCCCCATCACATCTATGCCGCCAGAAAGGACAGTCCGCTGGTGGTGGGGGAACGGGAGGACGGCAAATTCATCGCCTCCGACGTGCCCGCGATCCTGCACTACACCCGCACCGTCTACTACATGGAAAACGAAGAGATCGTCTGTCTCTCCAACGAGCACACCCGTTTCTTCAACGTGGACGGCGAGTCCATTCAGAAAGAACCCGTCACCATCGACTGGGACATCCACGCCGCAGAAAAGGACGGCTATGAGCATTTCATGCTCAAGGAGATCCACGAGCAGCCCAAGGCCATCCGGGATACCATCTCGCCCCGCATCCGGGATAACGACATCGACCTGGGCGATATCGGGCTGAGCGATGAAAGGATCCGTGCCCTGCGCAAAATATCCGTCATCGCCTGCGGCTCCGCCTATCACACCGGCGTCACCGGGAAATATGTGCTGGAGGATCTGGCCCGCATCCCCGTGGAGGTGGATCTGGCCAGCGAATACCGCTACCGCAATCCCATCTACGAACCGGACTCCCTCACCATCGTCGTCAGCCAGTCCGGGGAGACGGCGGATTCCCTGGCCGCGCTGCGGGACGCTAAGGCCCACGGCAGCCATGTGCTGGCCATCGTCAACGTGGTGGGCAGCTCCATCGCCAGAGAGGCGGACAACGTGCTCTACACCTGGGCCGGACCGGAGATCTCCGTGGCGACCACCAAGGCCTACAGCGCCCAGCTGGCCGTCTTCTATCTGCTGGCCCTGAAATTCGCGCAGATCCGCGGCACCGTGACCCCGGAACGCTTCCGGGCGCTGCTGGACGCCCTGCGCCGCCTGCCCGGACAGGT
>CANQTI010000140.1 GCA_947626725.1 uncultured Eisenbergiella sp. | reverse complement strand
CGTCGCCCGCGGAAAAACCGCCGGGGAACATGATAATCTGCGCCTGTCCGATGGCCTTTTCAAATTCCTCTACAGAAGAACGGATATCCTGCTCGCTCAAATTGCGGAACACCCTCGTCACCACATCCGCGCCGGCCCGTTCAAAGGCCCTCGCGCTGTCATACTCGCAGTTGGTTCCCGGAAATACCGGAATGAACACCGTAGGCCTTGCCACTTTATGCCTGCACACATAAATGCTGCCGCTGTGATAAACTTCCGATCCTACAGGTACAGCATCCCCGCCGGCCCTGCTGGGGAACACCTTCTCCAAAGGCTTCTTCCAGGCTGCCAGCGCCTCGGATACGGAAATCTTTTCCCCGCCGAAGGAAAAATACGATTCTGCCGTCACCGACCCAATCAAATCGTATTCCACGCTGATGCGATCCAGCCGATCCGCTTCCACTTCAGCGATGAGATCGCCCATACCGTTGTCGAACAGTTCCCTCAGCTCTATGCCCTCAGCCACAGCCGCGCCGTAGCCTTTGCCGAAAGCCATTTTGGAAAGAGCGGCTGCCGCGCCGTAGCCATCCAGCGCATAGGCGGAAACGATAACCCCCTCCCGCATCAGAGCTTCGATGGCTTCGTACAGCGCCATGACCTGTTCGTAAACAGGCACCTCATATTCGTCCTTTTCAATGCGGAAGCGCACCAACACATTGCCGGGCTTTTTCAGCTCAGGCGTCACGATATCCCCAAGCCTGGCCACATCCACCGCGAAGGAAACCAGTGTAGGCGGCACATCGATCTCATTGAACGTACCGGACATGGAATCCTTGCCCCCGATCGAGGGAAGACCAAAGCCCAGCTGCGCGTCATATGCGCCCAGCAGCGCTGCGAAGGGCTGGCTCCAACGGGAGGGCTCCTGCGTCATGCGGCGGAAATACTCCTGAAAAGTAAACCGGATTTTCTTAAAATCTCCGCCGTTCGCCACGATTCGCGCCATGGACTCCACCACCGCATAGATGGCGCCGTGATAGGGGCTCCAGCTGGACAGATATGGATCAAAACCATAGGCCATCATCGTCACCGTATCCGTCTTCCCCTCCAGCACCGGAAGCTTGGCGACCATAGCCTGGGTCTCGGTGAGCTGATATTCCCCGCCGTAAGGCATCATCACGCTGCCTGCGCCGATGGACGCATCGAACATTTCCACCAGCCCTTTCTGGGAACAGACATTCAAATCGGAGAGCGTGGTCAGCCATGCCTTTCTCACATCGCGGCTTTCTACTGCCTTCCCCACCGCAGGGATCGCGTATTTTTTGAAATAATCGTCCTCTTCGGAAGGAATCTCCACAAAAACGTTCGTTTCCTGATGTGCGCCGTTGGTATCCAGAAATGCCCGGGCAATATCCACGATTTTCTTTCCCCGCCACTTCAGGACCAATCTGGGGTCTTCCGTCACAACGGCCACCGGAACGGCCTCCAGGTTTTCCTCCCGCGCATAGCCCAGAAACGCATCCACGTTCTTCGGTGACACTACCACCGCCATGCGCTCCTGAGATTCGGAGATCGCCAGCTCCGTGCCGTCCAGACCGGCATATTTTTTTGGCACTTTATCCAGATCCACCGTCAGACCGTCCGCCAGCTCGCCGATGGCCACCGACACACCGCCCGCACCGAAATCATTGCATTTTTTGATCAGACAGGAAACCTCCCCGCGCCGGAACAGACGCTGGATTTTGCGCTCCGTGGGCGCATTTCCCTTCTGCACCTCTGCACCGCAGGTCTCAATGCTCTTCTCCGTATGTACTTTGGAGGAACCGGTAGCGCCGCCGCAGCCGTCCCGGCCCGTGCGTCCGCCCAGCAGGATGATAATATCCCCCGGATCGGAATTTTCACGGATCACGTTTTTTCTGGGCGCAGCACCCATAACCGCGCCGATCTCCATGCGCTTCGCCACATAATCGGGATGATAAATTTCCTTCACATATCCGGTGGCCAGCCCGATCTGATTGCCGTAAGAGGAATAGCCGCCGGCCGCACCCCGCACCAGCTTTTTCTGGGGCAGCTTGCCCTTAAGCGTATCGGATACGGGAACCGTGGGGTCCGCCGCGCCGGTGACGCGCATGGCCTGATAGACATAGCCGCGCCCGGACAGGGGATCCCGGATCGCCCCGCCCAGACAGGTGGCCGCGCCGCCGAAGGGTTCGATCTCCGTGGGATGGTTGTGCGTCTCATTTTTGAAAAACACCAGCCATTCCTCGGTCACGGGGCCGTCGCCGTAATCCATTTCCACCGGGACCACCACGGAACAGGCGTTGATCTCGTCGGACTGCTCCATGTCGTCCAGCTTTCCTTCCGCCTTCAGCTTGCGCATCGCCATCAGCGCCAGGTCCATCAGACAGACAAATTTTTCCGGCCGATCCGCAAAAATCTCCGCTCTGGTATCCAGATAGCTCTGATAGGTGGTCTCGATGGGCGTACGGTAATATCCTTCTCCGAATTCCACCTGCTTCAGTTCCGTGGAAAACGTGGTGTGACGGCAGTGATCCGACCAATAGGTATCCAGCACCCGGATTTCCGTCATGGTGGGATCCCGCCGTTCCTCCTTCGTAAAATAATTCTGAATGTGCAAAAAATCCCGGAAGGTCATGGCCAGCCCCAGCGAATCATAAAGTGTCCGCAGCTGCGCTTCAGGCAAGGCGGTAAAGCCATCAAACACTTTCACATCCGCCGGCTCCTCATATCGGGCGATCAGCGTCTTTGGCATAGTCATGTCCGTCTCTCTGGAATCCACGGGATTGATGCAATAGGCCTTGATCCGATACAGCTCTTCCTCTGTCAGCGTGCCGATAACCAGATAGGTCACCGCGGTGCGGATCACCGGCTCCGCCTCCGGCTGGAGGAACTGCACGCACTGTACCGCGGAATCCGCCCGCTGGTCGAACTGTCCCGGCAGATATTCCACGGAAAAAACATGTCCGTTTTCGGGAATCGGGATCTCCCCCCGATACAGGATGTCCACCGGCGGTTCGGAAAATACCGTGCGGCAGGCCTTTTCAAAAACGGCGTCCTCCAGGTTCTCCACATCATAACGGATGAACATGCGGACGTCTTCGATCCTCTCCATATTCAGATAGTTTTTCAGATCTTCCTTCAGCTCCGCCGCCTTCACCGCGAAGCCGGCCTTTTTTTCCACGTAGATCCGTTTTACGTTTCCCATCTTTCCTCTCATTCTGCCGCTTTATGCGGCTTCTGGCGGCCCTTTTCCTTCTGCCGGACCGGCGTCCCGTCCGTCGGCTCCGGCCCTTCGGGCGCCGCGCATCAGCCCCGCCGGCCGGGCGCCGCGTGCCGGTTTCGGCCCGTCAGGTCCTTCCGGCACTTCTGCCGGCTTCATATGACGCTTCTGTCGTTTTCTCAGTCGGCGACGAGCCCGCTCATCAGCGTATAGAGCTCGTCATCCACCATCTTCTCCGTAACGCCCATGGTGCGCGCACAGATCCGCAATCCCTCCAGCGCGAACATGATATTGCTGGCCGCTGCCTGCGCATCCACCTCGTAGAACTCCCCGTTCTGAATTCCGATCTCTATGAGCTGGGACAGCGCGCCCACGGCATCCTCAAATTTCCCCCGCAGCGAATTTTCCTCCTGACTGGCGCCATGTGCGAAATAATACTCATAGGTCGCCAGCGAAAGGTCATCCTTTCTGCGCAGGATCTCTTTTTTCTGTTCCTTTAAAAAAAGCAGCAGCACATCCGCCGCCATGGCGTCCTCGGAAACCGCGCCGGAAAAAACGTCGTCCGCTTCCGCCTCGTCGGCGTCCAGCACGGCCCGGAACAGCTCCTGCGTCCCCGAGAAGTACAGATACAGGCCGCCGCGGCTGATCTGACAGGCATCCACGATATCCTTCATGGTCACGTCCTTGTAGCCCTTCTCCATAAAAATACGCCTCGCCGTTTCCAGGATCAACTGCTTTTTCTGTTCTGATTTCTCTCCCATCGCTTCATCCTCCGGCGGAAAAAACTACTGTTTATCAGGATTATAACACAAAACCTTCTGCAGGCATACCAGAACTTTCGTTTTTCCGGAAGAAATATGCGGCCCCCAATGCCTTCCGCCCTTCGGCCTCCCGCTTTTTGGCGCCTTTTCGCCGGCGGATGCGGTCCAAAACAGAATACTTGCGCAGTTTTCCAAAATGCGTTATGGTATAGAAGACAGAAAATCGTCGGCCGCCCCGCAGGACAGCGGCTTTTTGCGGCTCCGCCTGCCGTGCCTTTCTTTCGCCCCGGTCGATTCTGTCATACCAACACCCAATATGGAGAATCCGATATGCTGAAATATATCCTCTTAACCATAAAAAAAATGCTCCGGTATCTGCTGAAGCCGCTTTCCTTTCTTCCGGCAATTTTCATGATGTACCTGATTTACACGCTCTCCTCCCAGCCCGGCGACCAGTCTCTGCTTCTAAGCAACAAGGTCAACGCATGGCTGCTTTCTCTTCTCAACCAGAAACTGCATCTGGGCTGGACCGCTGCCCAGCTGGCCTCCTATACCCTGCTCATGCAGCACTACATCCGTAAGCTGGCGCACATGACGGAATATTTCTTTCTGGCCGCGTTCATTTCCCTTCCCCTTTATGTCTATCGGCTCCGCGGTTTCCGGCTGGTATTGTTTGCCGCCTTCCTATGCACCTGCTTCGCGCTTCTGGACGAATACCACCAAAGTTTTGTGCCCGGCCGCACCGCTTCCCTAATAGATGTCGTGATCGATTCCTGCGGCTCCCTGGCCGGCATTTATTTCACACGCATTGTCGGATTTATCGGGCGGCGGACCTTATTCGCGCCGTTGTCGCTGGACCGGCGAAAAAAGGAATAAAATAGCTTGAGTGAAAAAGTAAATTCCACATGTAAATTTAAATTCCACACTGACGACTAAATTCAATATTTAAAGGGTTTG
>CANQTI010000139.1 GCA_947626725.1 uncultured Eisenbergiella sp. | reverse complement strand
CATGACAGGCCTTCGCCGCGGCTATCACCTCCGCATCTGTGGCCTGCGGCCGTCCGATCACAATATTGTCCCGAATGGTACCGCTGCGCAGCCAAGTTTCCTGCAGCACCATACCGTATCCGGCACGCAGACTTTTTCTGGTCAGCTCTCGAATATCGATATTCTCTACCTTTACCGCCCCCGCCGTCACATCATAAAAGCGCATCAGCAGGTTAATGACCGTGGTCTTGCCGCAGCCGGTGGGCCCTACGATCGCCACCCGCTGTCCGGGCTGTACTGACAGCTGGAGATGCTCGATGAGCCTTTGCTGTTCCGTATAGGAGAAACTCACGTCCTCCAGCGCCACACGGCCCTTCACTTCCGTCAGCACCTTCGCGTTCTCCGCCTCCGGAATCTGGGGTGTCTCCTCAATCAGGTCAAACACACGCCCGGCGCAGGCGATCGCGTTCTGCAGTTCCGTCACTACGCCGGAAATCTCATTGAAAGGCTTGGTGTATTGGTTGGCATAGCTTAAGAAACAGGCGAGCTGCCCCACGCTCAGATGGCCGGACACCGCTGCCAACGCGCCGGTCACGCCCACGCCGGTATACACCAGGCTGTTGACGAAACGGGTGGCCGGATTGGTGATGGAGGAAAAGAAAATCGCCTGCAGGGAGCATTTCTGCAGTCTTTTGTTGATCTCGTCAAACCGGTCCAGAACTTTTTTCTCCTGAGAAAAAGCCTGCACCACATTCTGATCCCCGATCATTTCATCGATCAGCGCGGTCTGCTCCCCACGCGCTTCGGATTGGGCCTTGAACATCGTAAACGTACGTTTTGCGATGAAAGATGCCACGAACAGAGAAACCGGCGTAACCAGCAGTACCACCAGCGTGATCCCCACATTGACGCTGAACATGAAGCACAGTGTCCCCACGATCGTGATGACGCCGGAAAACAACTGTGTGAACCCCATCAGCAGGCCGTCCGCAAACTGGTCCACATCCGCGATGACCCGGCTGACGATCTCCCCATGCGCATGCCCGTCAATATATTTCAGCGGAAGGATCTCAATCTTGCGAAACGCTTCATTGCGGACATCCCGCACGATTTGATAAGTCATTTTATTATTGCATATATTCATGAGCCATTGGGCCAGCGCCGTTACCGCAATGACCGCCCCCATCTTTTTCAGGACGAAAAACACGCCCGGAAAATCCACTTCTCCCGGCCCCAAAATGCAGTCCACCGCATCGCCGGTCAAAAGCGGCAGATACAGAGTAGAAGCCACCGTAACGGCCGCCAGAAAAATGGAAATACCCAGGAAAAGCTGATAGCGCTTCATATACCGCAGCACTTTCCGGACGGTCGCCAGCTGTCTGGAATCCATTTTCTTTGCCATATCAGCCAACCTCCTTTCCGGCCTGCACATTCCGCACTCTCTGTGCGTCCTGCGGGTTCTTCCCATCCTGCGCGTTCTGATCGAACTGGGAATAATAGATTTCCTGATAGACCCGACAATTCTCCAGCAGCGACTGGTGGGTTCCCATGCCGATCAGGGCACCGTCTTCCAGCACCAGGATCTTATCCGCATGCTGTATGGAAGAGGTTCTCTGCGAGACGATGAATACGATGGTATCCCCTCCCATTTCGGCGAGCGCCCGCCGCAGCGCCGCATCCGTGGCAAAATCCAGCGCCGAAGCGCTGTCATCTAAGATCAGCACGTCCGGCTTTTTCACCAGAGCCCGGGCGATGGTAAGCCGCTGACGCTGCCCGCCGGACAGATTTTTGCCGCCCTGCGCAATCTGAAAGTTCAGCCCTTCCTCCCTTTTTTCCACAAACTCCTTCGCCTGAGAGACCGTCAGCGCCTCCCAGAGCTGTTCCTCCGACGCGCCCGGATCACCCCAGCGCAGATTGTCCGCAATGGTCCCCGCGAACAGAACGGCCCGCTGCGGCACCACTCCAATCTTCTTTCTCAGCGCGCCGATGTCATACGCCTTCACATCCCGGCCGTTTACCAGCACCCGACCCTTTGTGGCGTCATAGAACCGCGGGATCAGGCTGACCACACTGCTCTTGCCGCTGCCCGTGCCGCCGATGATGCCGACCGTCTCTCCGGCCTTCGCCTCAAAATTGATGTCCGTCAGCGCCTCATTGCCCGCGCCCGCATAAGTCAGACTCACATGCTCGAACCGCACGCTGGGGACATTTTCGTTCCTGTTCCCCTGTCCCTGCGGACCGCCGGGGGCGCCTTTCCCGCTTTCTTCTCCGCCGTCCGCTTCTCCCATAAAGCTTCCCGGCCTCAGGCTGCTCTCCACCTCCAGGATGCTCTGCACACGATTTCCGCAGGCGAACGCTTTGGTCATGGTGATGATAAGGTTTGCCAGCTTCACCAATTCCACCAGGATCTGGGACATATAGTTGACCAGCGCTACCACCTGGCCCTGCGTCAGGACTCCGCTGTCCACCCGCACAGCGCCGGTATACAGAAGCAGCACAATCGCGCCGTTCACAATTACGTAGGTGACCGGGTTCATCAGTCCGGAAATCCGCCCCACGAATTTCTGAAGGCCGGTAAGCCTTTCGGTCTCGTCCTCGAAGCGGGCCCGCTCTTCTTCTTCCTTATTGAAAGCGCGGATCACCCGTACGCCCGTCAGGTTTTCCCTGGTCAAAAGCAGCACCCGATCCAGCGCCCCCTGCACCTTCTTATACAAAGGCATGGTCCACAGCATGATGCCGAATACGACAATGGACAAAAGCGGGATCGTCACCACGAAAATAAAGGCCGCAGGCACATCCACCGTAAAGGCCATGACCATGGCGCCGAACACGATGAAGGGAGAGCGCAGGAACAGGCGCAGCGTCAGGTTGACTCCGGACTGCACCTGGTTGATATCGCTGGTCAGCCGGGTGATCAGCGTAGAAGTGCCGATGGTGTCCATCTCCGTGTAGGAAAGGCTCTGTACATGGGAAAACAGCGCGTGCCGCAGTCCCGTGGCGAACCCCGTGGCCGCGCGGGCGCTGAAATATTGGGCGGTGATGGAACAGACCAGGCCGATCACGCCCAGCGCCACCAGCACCAGACACATTTTTACGATATAGCCCCGATCCCCGCCCGCGATACCGGTATCGATCACCGCGGCCATCACCAGCGGCACGAACAGTTCAAACAGCGCCTCCAGCATTTTAAACAGCGGCGCAAGGACTGTTTCCCGTTCATAGCCCTTCAGGTAGATCAGCAGTTTTTTCATAAACTCTTACCTCAAAGTATATTTTTCAGTTCTGCCAGCGTATGTATCTCATGATCCGGCAGGATCCCGCTTTCATTTTTCAGCCGTTTCGGGTTGAACCAGCAGGAGGACAGACCGGCGTTTTTCGCCCCAAGAATATCGGAAGTCAGCGAATCCCCGATCATGAGGATCTCAGACGGCCGGAAGGCTCTGTCCATCCGTTCAAAGCACCGGTCAAAAAAAACCTTTTTCGGCTTTTGTGCTCCGAGCTCCTCGGAAATAAAACAATCCCGCATCAGGCCATCAATGCCCGCCAAACGCAGTCGGTTCCTCTGCACCTGCGCGAACCCATTGGTCACGACGTAAAGCGGATATCTGGCATATAAGTAATCCAGCGTTTCCCTGGCCCCCGGGATCAGGTCCTGTCCCTCTCCCAGAAAAACCTCATAATCCTGTTCCACCGCGACACCGTCTGCCAGGATCCCGAGCCGCTCAAACAGCAGCGTATACCTCTGGCGGCGGATATCCCCTTTTGTGATCTCACCCCGTTCAAATGCCTTCCAGAGACTGTCATTGATGGAGCTGTAGAGCCTGCACCGCTCTTCTGTCGGTTCCGCCCCGGCCTTTGACAGCGCCCGGAAAAATGCCTGCCGTTCCGCCGCCTCAAAATCCAGGAAGGTGCCGTCCATATCCAGAAAAAGCGCTTTAAAATTCATGTGCTCTCCTCTTTTATCCCTCGTCCTCCGGTCCGCATCTCCTTTTGGACCGCGCTTTTTTCTCCGCATTCCCGGGCCGCTCCTGCCTCCTTGGCAGTCCGGGGCACGTCTTTCCCTCCCGCACTCCCTGACCGCCCCGTCCCGGGCGCCGTCCCATGCGCAGGGCCGCGAAAACGCGGCCCTTCTTTTCACGCCGGAAGAACATCCGCAGAGCGCACGTCCTGTCGATTCAGATTTCGATCGTATATTTCGCCGTGAAAACCCCGCCGGGCTCCAGGGCGTTGCCCCATTCCCGCTCCTGCAGCGTCCCGGAAAAATCCTCCCTGTCGCACCTGCCGTACCAGGGTTCAATGCAGACGAAGGGCGCCGTCTTGTGCGGCACGGACCAGACACCGAACACCGGCGCCTCAAAACTCACCGTAACGTAAGGTTTTTTATCCGGCGTACAGAGGGAAACCCGCTGGGCCTGATGATTCTCAATCACCAGCGCATCATCGTCAAACAGATGGTCCACGATCTGCAGATAACCGTTATCCAGCGGATAAGGGCGCAGCGTATCGGAGGCCAGACCGTCGGCGCCTATCACGCGGCTCACCACTTCCTTTCCCGTATCGAAGGAAATGTAATAATCCGACTGCTTTTCCCCCTCCCGCAGCGGGCATACGAAAGCGGGGTGTCCGCCGATGGAGAAATACATGGTTTCTTCCCCCCGGTTGTACACGTTCCAGATCACCTCCAACCTGCGCCCGTCTAACCGGTAACCGATTTCCAGCCGAAAATGGAACGGAAACTGCCGTATGGTGTCCATATTGGACTCCAGGAAAAACCAGATCTCACTCTTTGTCACGGACATCAGTTCGAACTCCATGTCCCGGGCAAAGCCGTGCTGCGGCAGGCTGTACACATGCCCGTTGTGCCGCACTTCCTTATTGCGGTAGTTGCCCACCAGCGGAAAGAGCACGGGCGAAGTGCGCTTCCAGTACAGCGGATTGGCGTTCCACATGTACTCCCGCCTGGTTCGGCAGTCCTTCAGGGATTTCAGCTCCGCGCCATGCGTCGTCAAAAGCAC
>CANQTI010000138.1 GCA_947626725.1 uncultured Eisenbergiella sp. | reverse complement strand
TTTCAAGTGGAGATTGGGGAAAGACTAACTTCTACTTGGGCCCCTTAGAAGTGGAAGTTAACTTTTCACTTCACTTACACATCCCGGGATCTGTCATTCAGTTACAAACTGATTGACAACGCGCGTCTTCCCCTCTATAATAATTAATCCCACAAAAAAAGAAGCGCGGCATTCTTAAGCCCTGCTTCCTTTCGTATCCGTAATCGTTTTTCACTCAGGCACCTGATCTTCACCGCTCCCCCCGCAGCACCGCCTACGGCCCCATTCTCCGATCCTCACAGTTCTTTCCGTCCGAAACGCACGTCTGCCCGGCCGCAGTTAACGGCCGCCCCTGCGCTGCATCCACGCTCTCAAGCCGCACAGTCCTACCAGGCCAGGATTTCACAGCCATCCTCCGTCACAGCTACTGTCACTTCTCACTGTGCCGAGGGCAGTCCGTCCTCCGTATAGATCGTCCAGCCGTTGGAATCGTCCATATAAATCTCTTCTGTGCCCATATTCACCATCGGCTCAATGGTGAACACCATACCCGGAACCATGAGCATTTCCGTCCCTTTGGGTGCCACATAACTGACGAACGGTTCCTCATGGAACTCCAGCCCCACGCCATGTCCTCCGATATCCACTACAATGCTGTAACCGTTTTCTTTCGCATGCGTATTCACCGCATCCGCCATGTCTCCCAGGAACCGCCAGGGTTTTACCTGCGCGATCCCCGCTTCCATACACTCCTTTGCCACCCGTACAAGCCGTTCTTTTTCAGGGGAAACCTCTCCGATCAGAAAGGTCCGGGAAGAATCGGAAAAATACCCTCTGTAGATGGTGGACACATCTACATTCACGATGTCGCCTTCCTTCAGGATCACATCCGCAGACGGGATCCCGTGACATACCTGGTCATTGATCGAGGTACATACGCTTTTGGGAAAACCCTCATAGCCCAGCGGTGCGGGAATGGCGCCGAGTTCCCTGGTCTTCTCTTCCACAAGACAGTCTATCTCCAGCGTGCTCATGCCGGCGCGGATATGCCCTGCCACATGATCCAGCACGGCCACATTGATCTTTCCGCTCTCCCGGATACCGTCGATCTGCTCCTTTGTTTTGAGCATTCCGCGTTCGGGAACGATATGCCCTTCCAGCTCGAATTCCTTTATCCGCTCATCCATCCGCATATGGCATTGTTTATATTTTTTCCCGCTTCCGCACCAGCAGGGATCGTTGCGCTCCAGTTTATGATGTCCGCACATCGCATTTTTCCCTGCACCGGCAAAATGATTCGCCATTTTGATTCCTCTTTCCTGACTCATAAAAACAGCCGTTTATAAAAAACAGATACCGCGCAGCGCATGGCATCCGCCCCCGCAAACAGTCCGCCGGAACCCATCCGGCGGACTGTTTCTGCCCGGTTTTGCAAAAGAGCGTTTCTCAGCCGACAATTCGCCGTACCGTCAGAATCGGACGGTAGTTGGCATAGCCATATTTGATGCCCGTCCGCTCCGTACTGGCGTGGACGATCCGACCGCCTCCCAGGTAGATCGCCACATGGCCCGCATAGCAGATAATATCGCCCGCCTGTGCCTGGTCGTAGGAAACTTCCCGCCCTGCACTGCGCATGGACGCGGAATTGCGGGGCAGCTTATAGCCGTACTGCTGATAAACAGCCATGACAAAGCCCGAGCAGTCCGCGCCGTTCACCAGGCTGGTGCCGCCCGCCACATAGGGATTCCCCACAAACTGACACGCATACTGCGCGATGTCCGCACCGGTGGAACCGGTTGGCGGCGGCACGGTCTTCAAACCTCCTGTAGCTGTGGTTTCGACAGATGTACTGCTGCTGCCGCCGGACTGAGCCGCCTTGCGGGCGGCCTCCTCCGCCTTCCGGCGCTCCTCCTCCTGGCGGATGATTTCGTTTTCCTCCTGCTGCAGCTTTTCCAGCTGGGCGTTCTGCTGTTTAATCTGCGCCTTGTATGTGGCGGCCTGCTGCCGCACCTTGGCGATCTGCACCTCGTAATCGGCGGAAATTTCCTCCATCTCCGCCATCATTTCTTCCATCGCCGCTTTTTCTTCTTCTAATTCGTGATGCTGCGCTTCCAGCTCACTCTCCCGGTCCTCCAGCTGCGCCTGCTTAATCGCAACTTCCTCTTTCAGCAGGATGTACTTCTTCAGCATGTTGGCGTCATATTCGGAAAGCTTCTCCACATATTCGGTCTGATTGAGCATATCGCTCCAGCTGCCCGTCTTCAGGATCAGCTCTACATAGCTGACATTTCCTTCCTCGTAGAGATATCGGATGCGTTTTTTCATGGCGGCATACTGCTCATCTTCCCGAGCCTTCGCCTCATCGTATTCCGCCTGTGCCTCCTGAATCTGCACCTGCGTTTCTCCGATCAGCTCTTCCATCAGGCCCACGCTGGCAATAACCTCCACCAGCTGTGCATCCAGCTCCTGCATCTGCTCCTCCAGAGCGCTTTGTTCTTCCTCCAGATCGCCCAGCATGCCCTGCACCTCTTCATACTGGCTTTGCGTATTCCGCTGTTCCTGCTTCGTCTTCTCCCTCTCCTGCGCGATCTGATCCCGCGTCCTGGCCGCCTGAACCGGCTGCACCGCCAGTATCGCCGTCAAAAGGAATACAGACAGTCCCGTCAGATTTTTCCGCATCTTCAGTCCTCTGCTTCAAAGGGATACCTAATCCCTCTGTCTGTATTGCCGCAGGAATCTCTCCCTGCGGCAATACAAACATTTCTCACAATTCACAGTTTTTTACAGTTCTGGGGAAGGGAAGCACATCCCTAATATTCCCCATGCCGGTCAAGTACATCACACAGCGCTCAAAGCCCAGACCAAAGCCCGCATGACGGGCGGAACCGTATTTGCGCAGATCCAGATAAAACCGGTAATCCTCTTTGTTCAGCCCCAGTTCGTCCATCCGCTTCTCCAGAAGCTCCAGGCTGTCTTCCCTCTGGCTGCCGCCGATGATTTCTCCGATGCCCGGTACCAGGCAGTCCATGGCCGCGACAGTCTTCCCGTCCGGATTGAGCTTCATATAAAATGCCTTGATCTCCTTGGGATAATCGGTCACAAATACCGGCCGCTTAAATTCCTTTTCCGTCAGATAACGTTCATGCTCGGTCTGCAGGTCGCAGCCCCAGCTCACCTTGTAATCGAATTCGTCGTTGTGTTTTTCCAGAATCTCAATGGCTTCCGTATAAGTCACATGGCCAAAATCGGAATGCAGCACGTGCTCCAGCCGTTCGATCAGGCCCTTGTCCACGAAGCTGTTGAAAAACGCCATTTCCTCCGGCGCACTCTCCAGCACATAGCGAATGATATATTTGAGCATAGACTCCGCCAACAGCATATCGTCCTTCAGGTCCGCGAAGGCGATCTCCGGCTCGATCATCCAGAATTCCGCCGCATGCCGGGTGGTGTTGGAATTTTCCGCCCGGAAGGTAGGTCCGAACGTGTAAATGTTCTTGAACGCCATGGCGAAGGTCTCGCCGTTAAGCTGTCCGCTGACAGTGAGGTTGGTAGGACGCCCGAAGAAATCCTGGGAAAAATCCACCGTCCCGTCTTCCTTCTTCGGCACGTTCGCCAGATCCAGCGTGGTCACGGAGAACATCTCCCCGGCCCCTTCACAGTCACTTCCCGTGATCAGGGGCGTGTGCACATACACAAATCCCCTTTCCTGGAAAAACTGATGGATCGCGTAGGCGATCAGGGAACGCACGCGGAACACCGCCTGAAACGTATTGGTTCTGGGCCGCAGGTGAGAAATGGTGCGCAGATACTCAAAGCTGTGGCGCTTCTTCTGCAGCGGATAATCCGGCCCCGAAGCGCCCTCCAGGGCCACCTCCTCCGCCTGCATCTCAAAGGGCTGCTTCGCCTGCGGCGTCTCCACGATCATGCCGGTCACGATCACCGCGGCGCCCACGCCGATCCTGGCGATATCCGCGTAATCGGGCAGCCTGTCCGCCGCGTAGACCACCTGCAGCGCCTCGAAAAAGGTGCCGTCGTTGACCACGAGAAAGCCGAAATTCTTGGAATCCCGGTTGCTCCTGACCCAGCCGCCCACGGTCACCCGCTGACCGGCATATTTTTCTCTCTCCCGAAAAAGCTGTCTGATATCCGTCAATTCCATTTATTCTTCCTCCGTGGCGGTTTCTTCCGCGGATGCCGTTTCCTCTGCGGATGCAGTCTCCTCCTCTGCCGCAGACGTTTCTTCAGAAACCGTCTCTTCTACGGATGCCTCCTCTGTTTCCGGCTCCGTCTGGGTCACAACCGCGTTCTCCACCAGGAAATCCACTACTTTGTTCATGAGCAGCATCTCACCGTAGGATTTGATATCCTCCCCGAGCGCATTGACATAATCCTCTCCGGAATTGTAACCGTTCTGGATGGCCCTGGCCATGAGATCGCTGCTGATCTCCTCCGAAGATACGGTAAGCCCTTCCCGCTCCGCAATGGCCTGCAGAAGCAGAATCTGTCTGGATGCCACATTTGCGGACTCCCGGATGGATTCTTCATTTTCGGCCACATAATCTTCCCAGCTCATGCCCAGAATATCTTCCAGGGCCATGCCGTACATCATCGACATGCTGTTCAGATACGCGTAATTATTGTTCACAACCCGGTCAAAATACCGTTCCTCCAGATCCTGTGCGTCCGTTTTAAAGGTGGCGTTGCGGAACACCACATCCATCACCGCATCCTGCACATCGGCCTCGTACTGCGACTGGGCGCTCTGCATATAGTTGTCATACAGATACTGCCGGTATTCTTCCGTCGTGGTCACGCCGTCAATGGACAGCCCCGCTACGAATTCATCGTTGAACTGCGCATCGGAAAGCTCATAGATCTTATTCAGGGTAACGGTGAACACCACGTCCGCTCCCGCCAGATCGGCATTGCCGTAGTTTTCCGGGAAGGTCAGGTTCAGATCCTTCGTCTCGCCTGTCTTCATGCCGATGATACCGTCCTCAAAGCCGTCGATGAACGTGTCGGAGCCGATCTCCAGCTCATAGTTGTCCGCCGTGCCGCCGTCAAAAGCCACATCATCCTTCTTGCCTACATAGCTGATGTCGGTCAGATCGCCGTCCTTTACCGCCCGATCTGTGATCTCCGTCCGCTTCGGATGGCTGTTCAGCGCGCTCTGCACGGCGCTGTCCACCTGACTGTCGCTCACATAGGG
>CANQTI010000137.1 GCA_947626725.1 uncultured Eisenbergiella sp. | reverse complement strand
CATTCTCCCGCTCATCCTTCCACCGCCGTCAGATAGTTGGTCACCGCGTAAACGATCTGACCGTTATAGGACAGCTTCGTCCAGCCCTTGTCCGCATCCACGGCAAGCCGCTCCGCGGTCTCCTCTCCCGTGAGCTGAGCCACTACCTCGGAAGGCGCCTCTGTGGTAGGCAGTGTCCGCAGATTGGTCCGGCCGTCCTTGGCCTTCACCTTTCCGGAAGCCGCCGTAAAACGCCTGCCCGCTTCGGGATTTTCCGCCGTAGGCTTTTCCTGTTCCTTATAGTCCATGCTGGTGGCCAGCAGTCTGGAGGAAGCGTAAACCGTCTGTCCATTCACCTCCAACCGAGACCAGCCCGTATCGCTGCTTCCGCTGATGCCGGTGCGCACCACCGCTTCCCCGTAGCTTAAGGTTCCTACCACGTTCCCAGTCTCCGTGCTGGGAAAATCCCGCAGGTTGACCTTATCCCTGGCCGTCACGGCCTCGCTGACCGTCCGGAACGTCATGCCGCCCACCTGTACGGTATCGGAAACACCGGAACCGCTCGATTCCTGACCGGTCTGTCCCTGACTCGCTTCCGCCGTGCCGCTGTCCTTCTGACCGCCGCTTCCGGACGGAGCGTTTTCACCCGTCCGCCCATCCGCGCCGGAACCGGCCGGGCCGCTCTCACCCGTCTGCCCGCCGTTTCCGTCCGCCGCGTCCGTCAGATAGCTGTGCACGGCATACAGCCGCTGCCCGTCCCAGACTACCCGATCCCAACCGTTGCTCCCAATGCCTGTGCGCTGCACCTGTTCCCCGTTCTTCAGCAGGTGAACCACAGAGCTTCCCACTGTGGTGGGAATATTGCGCAGGTTCGTGGAATCCTTCGCCGTCACGAGATCGTTCACCTCGGTGAAGACAAGCCCAACTTCCGGATCGGCCGCCACAGGCTCCGGCGCCGTAGGATCCTTCGGGGCCGCCGTTGTCCAGTCCGCGCCGAACCACGCCAGATCGAGATCCACCTTGCCTTTGATCCCGGGCACCTCTCCCTGGCTGGTATACTGCCACATGGCGTATTTCCCGCTGTAATCGGGGGATGCCGTCTGCGGATAGGACCGCTCCGGATACTGAGAGACCCAGACCATACAGCGGTCCTCCAGCATGCTCATATCCCACTGCGCGCTTCCCTCCATCTCATTGCAGGAGGCGTAAAACATGCCGGTATAACCGAAGCTGCGCACTGTATCCAGGAAAGCGCAGGCGATCTTCGTCCTCGTTTCCTTATCCAGCGCGTTCTGACGGCTGTCCGCCGACTGAAAATCCTCGCAGTTATAAGCCACCGGGTAGGTGATCGGATACCGGGAAATCAGCCCCGCTGCCCAGGCAGCTTCCTCTTTCGCTTCCTGCTCACTGACCGCGGAAGAAAAGAAATAGACACCGATGCGGATGCCGTTCTTCGCGGCCTCCTGCAGATTATAACGCGCGCCGGGATCCTCATAGAGCGCTCCCGTGGTCTTGGCCCGATAGCCCACGCGGATCATGGCGAACTCCACACCCGCTTCCTTCACGGCGGTCCAGTCGATGACGCCCTGATACTTGGAAACATCGATACCCAGGACAGCCTCCCCATCCGGCACATACGCATCTGCAAAGGCTGCCTGTGCGCCGCCCGCTTCTTCGGAAATGCCGCCCTGCGGGTCCTCCGCGTCGTCGATGACGCCCATCTGCGCCGCCGGCGTGCCGGACGGTACATCAACGGCCCCGTCCGACGGTTCTGCCGGCGTGCCGGACGTTCCCTGCTGTCCGCTCTCTGCCGCGGCTGCCTCTCCGTCAGGGCTGCCGCTTTCGCCCTGCTGTCCGCCGATCGCACCGTATCCGGAATCCTTCCTATCGCTTTCATCGGAATCGGTCTTTGCAGTTTCATTCTCTCCGAGCCCAATGAAACCGTTCTCCGTCTGCACCGGATCACCGGCCGATACCGCCGATTGTTCCGAATTTTTCTTCCATAAGAAGCCGGTCAGAACAACCACCGCCAGGACCGTAAGCCCTGCCGGGATCAAAACGGGCAGAAGGGACCGCCTGTTTTTTCTTTTCCGATGTCTTCTCCGCTTCGTCATCACCGCTCACCTCAGCCCAGCAATTTCTCCAGCGCCGCATACGCCTGACAGAAAGCCGCCTCCTGATCCGTCCGACCGCGTCTGGACGCCGCCCGTTCCAGAGCGGCAAGCCCCGCAAAGTCTGCCAGATGCGGTTCCAGGCTCAAAAAGCCGCTGTAACCGTCCTGCTCCAGCGCGTCAAAAATCTGTGCCAGGTGTCCGTCTCCTTCTCCTGCGGGGCGCACCTCGCCGGTTCCGTTCACCGCATCCTTCACATGAACATACGCGATATAGGGCCGAAGCATCTCATAGGCCTCCAGCGTATCCTGTCCGCACTGTACGAAATTGGCGAAATCAAAGGTACACCGGAAGTTCTCTCCGTAAAACCGGCGCATCAGATCCAGACACCGATCCGCCGCATCTCCGTAAATTTCCTTCTCGTTTTCATGCAGCAGTATCACGTTTCTGCGCCGGGCCAGTTCCACCATCTGCTCCATACGGAAAAACACGGTATCCCGAAACTTCGCCGGATCCTGGTCCTGGGGCAGATAAAAGCTGAACATACGGATATTGGATGTCCCGAATATCTCCGCCAGGTCAATCACATGATTCAGGCGCTCCATATGACTGCCGAAATCGTCCCCGATCCCGATTTTCCCGATGGGAGAACCGACGGCGGAAATCTGGATGCCGTTCTGCTCCAGCTTCTCTTTCAGGGCCCGCGCGCGTTCTGTTCCATAATCCGCCACACCGATCCCATCTCCGCTGCGAAATTCGATCCAGGAAATTCCCAGTTCCTTCAGCAGCGCGATCTGCGTGTCCATGCCCGGCCCGATCTCATCTGCAAAGCAGCTGATGGGACAGCTTCTCAGGATTCTGCGTTTCTTTTCCATATACTCTTCTCCTCCTGCCTCTTTTTCTATGATTTTCCTGCCGGGAACCGCCCGCGCTTATCGGGTCCCCACCCGGCTGTCCTTTCTCTTTTCTTCCTCCGTCAGCGCGGAATAATCCACCAGATCATGATGCATCTTCGCCAGATCATTCCTGCTGCTTTTCTCAGGCGAACCGCTGTAGACATACCCTTCCGCGCGCATATAGGCATTCCATCTGCGATGCTCCAGAAGTTCGATCCTTTCCCGTTCTTCCTCAGTCAATTCCTCTTCCGGCTTGTCCGCACCGGGAATTTTGCAGGCGATCCGCGCGGCCATGTGAAGCGCAGACGCCATCGAGGAACGGTAATTGTACTCATACTGCCAAAACGCTTCTTCTTTTCCCCATTTTCTATGGAGCCGGAGTGCTGCCTCCTCCAGTTCGGAATTGAGAATTACTTTTTCGGAAAAAGAGGACTTAAGATCCCCGATCCATTCGATACGGTAGCGCTGACCGCGATAGTTCACGAGATCCGAAAGCGCATCCTTTTTATCTGAATCGTAAACGACCGCCTGGATGACAGGACTGATTCCGGCCCGCTCAAACAGCATCCGCAGATTCACCGCGGCTTTCACGTTTTCCGCGTCGGAGCCCAGCGCAACGAATACATAAGTCACTTTTTTCATTCTTAAGATCTGATCCGCAAAGGACTTCGTATCCGCATCCATGCCGGAATGAATCCGAATCGTATACTCCGCCTCTCCCGGACGGGTCACGCCGTTATAGGTCTCTGACATCAGCTCCGGACAGAGTGCCTCAAAACGCTCCTCCGCGAGCACATCTCTGTCAAACGCGTCGATTCTGACATGATAGCCATCCATCTGACAATACCAGGCCAAGGTCCGCACCATTTCCGTCCCGTGCCTGCCGAGCCCCAGCACGACCGCATGGATATTTCTGCAGTCTTCTCCGGCTTCAGCGGGCAGAGCGTTCCGAAACAATTCAGGTCCGCGCTCGTAAAGAACGCGATCGATCAAAGAACGAACCTGATTGATCCGGCGCACCTTCATGGGAATATCCGCCGTATGGGTCAGCAGCAGCTCGCCTTCGATTCCGGTTGAAAAAACATAGAGATGCGTATGCGAAACTTTCCCGCAGACCTGTATCAGCCGCAGTGCCTGACGGATATTCTCCGCCTCGTCCGTACCGATGGCAAACAGGTACATGGGCCGCGCCGCACTGTGAAGGCGCAAATTTATCGCAAGGATATCCTTTTTAAAACAGACTCCCCCCAGCGCCTTCACCCTTTCGGCCCGTTCATCGTCCCCTTTTTCTCCGGCAGACACACCCGTAAAGACGATCAGTGCCCCCGGATGGTTTTTTCGGATATCGCACGCCAGCGCCAGAGCCCCGTCGTTCAGGCTCGAAAACAGATAAAGGGACTTCCTCCTGCCCAGGAAAAACCGCACATAAGCGCCGGTATTCTGAAAGAGCAGCACCAAAAAGCCGAATGTGAAGATGGGATCGGCGACGAACAGGACCGCCACCGTCGCGGAATACAGCGGTGCGATCGGCCCGACGGACCCCGAAATATAATCGAGGACCAGCTCCGTATCGGCATCGATCGTGAACACCTTGAAGGTTCCCTGCAGCGCGAACAGGGCTGTTTTCAGCCCCCAAAGCTGCGCCCCCTCACAGATTAGGCCATAGATGGGAAGCAGCAGGATATAGGAAGCGAGAAACAGCCCGACAAAGACGAGGTTGTATGGGGTGACGAGGGAGGCCGCACTGAAATATGATTTTTTCCCGACGGCAAAAGCGCCCGCCGCAGCCACAGCGAGAACAAAGAAGGCCGCTGTTAAATAAACTGTCCAGTTCATGACTACCTCTGATCGATTTTATTTTGTGAGCGCGGCGTGAGGGAAAGCCCTATCTGCCATCCCTCCGATTGTCTGCCGCTTTTTCTTTTTGCGGCCGCGGCGTGAGGAAAAGCCTTGGCTGCCATCTCTCCGATTGTCTGCCGCTTTTTCTTTTTGCGGCCGCGGCGTGAGGAAAAGCCGCCTGCTCCGTCAGGATCACAGCAGATGCGCCCGCAGTTCCTCTCCGCTCTTCGCGCTCAGATACGCGGGCGGAATGTCGAACAAGGTCTTCGCACCGCTCTGTCCCTCTCCAGACATCCGGTATGCCGCCCTGGCGCAGGCCGCCAGCACGGAGCCCGTGAATTCCGGATTGGAATCCAGCTTCAGG
>CANQTI010000136.1 GCA_947626725.1 uncultured Eisenbergiella sp. | reverse complement strand
CGTCCTGCTCCCCTTTCAGCATCGCAAACGCCTGCTCATAAGCTCTTTCCTTACCGTCCGCATAGTATTCTGCCAGTTCCCCGCGCATCTTCGGCAGAAGCCTGGCAAACACGGGGGAAAGCCTTTTCCCAGCCTCCCCATATGCCCGCTCAATTGCTTCCTCCAGCGTAAGCGGCGTCCGCTGAAACGGGCCTGCATCGTCCATGAGGCAGTTCAAATAGGCCGCCACGCTCACAATATCTGTTACGGCCTGATTTTCGTTATCCTGTCTTACATATTCCTCCGGATATCCGGTCGATCCGTCATACCCACGGTGATGCCCGAATGCGGTCTGCGCATGGGGCGCCGTGGAAGCACAGCGGGCCAGAATCCGTTTCCCAATATACACATGACTGGAATACATCCGGTACTCTTCTTCCGTCCAGCTGCGCGCGTAATGCGCGGTCATCTGCGTGAACATCAGACTGCCCACATCATGCAAAAGCCCGTCCTCATAAGCAAAGGCGACGAGCTCCTCCTCCCGCTCCTGCACCTGCTGCAGAGAATCGCAGCCGGGCAGCCCCAACAGCGCTTCCGGCGCCAGGCGCACCGCGCGCCGCATGATACGCGCTGAGATCTCCCCTGTCATGCGGAAAAAAACATAATTGTCCGGCGCCCTGCAGGTCACCAGCCGCATCAGAAAATCCTTGAGCGAAATGCCGTCCGGATATTCCACAAAGTTCATCACCACAGAAATCAGATGCCTTGTCAAATTGCTGTCAAGCTGGGTGACGGGCGCGCTGCGCACGTAACGCACCAACATTCGGTACATATAGCTGAGTACCTGTTCCTTCTTTTTCAGGATACTGTCTCCATACGAAGCATAGCCCGCATACAGCGCCACCAGAAATACATTGTGAAAGAGTCCCGCTTCGGAATAGCTCTCCGGGTCCCGCTCCATGTATGCGGCCTCCATCCGCCGCAGAAGCTCCGAAAGTGTCAGAATGCCGCAGTAATACTGCGCCATTTCATATTCCACCTGCCAGCGAATGTGCGGCTTTGTTCCCTTTCTGCGGCTGTTCTCCAACTGTCTTTCCCACACGTAGGTGGCGGATTCCATGACTTCCCGCACCAGTCTGGCATCTCCCCGGCCGGTATGCAGATACGAGATAGCCGTCGTGAACTCCTGATGGCTTTTATAAAGGAACGTATCCCAGGGAAGGTCCGGTGTCTTTTCCCGATAGACGGGATCTGTCAGCGCCCGCATGGAAGTGCGCATGGCCTTCAGCTTGCGCATGGCTTCCTCGTCGGAACTCCAATCATAAGCCAACGCCAAATTCGCCATGGAACGGTGAATATATCCCCTGGTCTGTACATCTTCTATCTCATCATACTGCCGAATATAGGAAGCTGCCTCACCGAACAAAAGGCCCATCTTCCAATAATACGTCCTCCGTCTGGACTGCTGGATCAGATTCTGCATATAAAAAAGGGACAGCCCCGTCTGATACAGCTCCCGAATCAGCATATCCCGTTTTTTCCACCGGCGGGCATAGCTCAAAAGAGCATTGTGGATCATATATCCGAGTACCACATCCAACTGTTCTGCGCCGGAATGCAGCCGCTCAGCAAACGCCTCCAGCGTCGCCACAGATGCTTCATCCGCCGTGGCAATGTCATCCAGCTCCGGAAACAGATTTTCCCGCAAAAGAACCGTATTTTCTTCCACCAGCGCGCGGATCTTTTCCTTCCTGCTGCGGCGCTCTTCAATAAAAAGCCGAATATCCTCCGGCACGCCCGCCGAAAGATCGGTCAGCGCCACAACCTGCAGCAGATTTTTCAGATAAGCTTCCTGATAGGCCTTCATGTGCGCACCCTCCCCAAGAAACGGTTCAGGCAGGCGAAAATCTGGTCCATATCCAGCGGCTTGGAAAGATGCTCGTCCATACCCGCATCCCGGGAACGCTGCACATCCTCCACAAAAGCGTTGGCTGTCATGGCGACAATGGGCGTCACTCCCGCATCGGGCCGATTCAGCTGCCGGATCCTGCGGGTCGCCTCCAATCCGTCCATCACGGGCATCTGAATATCCATCAGCACAAGATCGTAATAATAGGGTTTTACCGATGCAAAACGCTCCACCGCCAGGGCACCGTTTTCGGCAGTCTCGATTTCCACACCGGAAACCGCCAGAAGCTCCAGGGCAATCTCCCGATTGATCTCATTGTCCTCCACCAGCAAAATCCGTCTTCCTGTGAAATCCCATTTTTCCTGCCGTTTCGCCGCATTCTGCGCCAGGCGTCCCTCTGGTGTGAACGCATACAGCCCCGCCGCGAGCCTGCCGAAAAATAAGGGCAGCGGGATAAAAGCATCCACCCCGGAACGAGTCAGCATGTACTCCATCTGACTCCAGTCCCCTGCCGAAAGCATCAGCATCGGGAACTCTCTCCCCATTCTCCTGCGGATCTCCGGCAAAAACTGCAGCATTTCCACACCGGCAACCTGCTCCGCCGTCAGAAACGCAAAAAAAGGAGCATCCGCGAAAAAAGCATCGTTGATCTCATAGACCGCCTGCTCCTCATTTTTCACGCACACAGTCCTCATCCCAAGCCTGTCCAACATCCCTGTGAGGGCAACGGCCTGCTCTTCCTCCGCGCACAGAAACAGCACCTTCTTTCCCGTCAGTGCCTGACGGTAAATGTCGGCATTGTCCTTTGCGGCATCCAGCAAAAGACAGATTCTGATCTTCGTCCCCTCATTCTGCCGGCTTTCCACCTCTATCGTACCGTTCATCAGCTCCACCAGGCTTTTTGTAATGGCCATGCCCAGTCCGGTCCCCTGGATCCGGCTGACCGTAACGGTCTGCTCTCTTTCGAAGGGCGTAAACAGCCGGTTCTGAAATTCCCGACTCATACCGATGCCGGAATCCTTCACCTGGATCTCCATCCACACCTTCCCCGGCGCATCCGCTTCCCTCACTTCCAGGAACAGATCTACATATCCGCCCGCGGGCGTGAACTTCACCGCATTGGACAGCAGATTCAAACAAATCTGCCGGATGCGCACCCCATCCGCCAGAACGCACTCCCGATCCATCCTTCCCAGCCGGAAGCCGAAATGAAGTTTTGCGGTATCCGCCTGAGGCCGTACCACAATCAGAACCTCATGCAAAAGATCCGCAACGTCCAGGCGTTCCGGATTCAAAATCACCTTGCCGCTTTCGATGCGGGACATATCCAACACCTCATTCAAAAGCGACATCATGTGCCCGGAAGCGATCTTTATTTTGCCCAGACACTCCGCTACTTTTGCCGGCATTTCCTTCTGCATCAGCGCGATATCCGTCATACCGATGATGGCATTCATCGGTGTCCGAATGTCATGGGAAATTTCAGACAGAAAATTCGTTTTGGCCCGATTGGCCAGGACCGCGTCATCCAGCTTCTGCTTCACATCCCGGTAATAATCGCTCACATCCTGCAGAAGGCACACACGATACGTCTGCCAATCAAACAGAACCGCGGAATAAACCTGTCCCTTCACATGGCAAAAATACGGCCCAGCCTGCTCTCCTGCACCCGCCGCGGCCCGTCTTAAATCCTGCGCTTCCTGGACGCTCAGTGCGTCAAATAGATCCGATTCAACCACCGCATTGCCAGATACATCTGCCCCCGCTGCAGACGCATCCGCGCACTCCGCCGCACGAAGTCCTTTATCCCGGCCGAACACCGCCTTCGCTGCATGGTTGGCATATACCTGCTGAAAGCCGTCCCTGCTCCCCTCGAAGACAAACACAGGCATCCGATTTTTCCCCCAGCAGCTTTCAAATTGACCTAACCCCTCCATAGATATGGCCCTCTCTTATGATAAACAGTAAATCCTTTTCGTTTTATTATACTTCATAAAACCGTTCTTTTCAATTTCTTTCTATCCCAAACAAAGCGGATGGAATCAAACAGATCCCATCCGCTTCTTATTTCTGCGCTTGCATTCGTACATTTCTCTGTCAGCCTCTTTAATAATATCCTCCAGGCGATAGGAACCTGCTTCACCGTCAATCTCCACTACGCCATAGCTGAAGCTGGAGGGATACCGATCGAAATCCGAAAAAACGCGCAGGGCGTTGGCCAGCTTGCTCTCCGCCAGCCTTTTTAATCTGCCAGTCAGAACCAGACAGAATTCATCCCCACCGACCCTGGCAAACACATCCGTTGTACGGAACGCATTCTTCACAGTCTCCACAAAACGTCGAATATAAGCGTCACCCTCATTATGACCGAAATTGTCGTTCACATTTTTCAGGAAGTCCATATCCATATAGCAGAGAGTGAAGGCAGTCTCCTGTTCCAGGAGAGAACCCATATATTCCTCAAAAAACGCCCTGTTCCGAATATGCGTCAACGCATCATAATATGCCTTTGTCGCCAGCTTTTTTCGACTCTGACTCTCATGCTCCCGAAGCCGCTCCACCATAAGACTGATCGCTTCGTCAAGCGTCCCGCCGCATGTATCCGATGTGAAATCCTCTCCGGAAGCCCCAAAAGCCACGGCCTTCGTCCGCTTTGCCAGGTCATTCAAACTGGCGTGGAGCGCTTTCAGATTCTCGCACAGCGGATTATCATCGGAAGGGACTGGTACGGACAGATCCCCAGAGGCCAGCGCTGCTGAATATCGCCGAAATTCCTCCAGCTCGTTATGCAACTCCACCAGTTCCTCGCCCAGAGCGCGAAACGGTTCATCCAGCTTCGCCACATCCAGCTTTTCTACAGTCGGATCATGGAGAAAACGCTCCAGATAGTCAGAAAGAAGCCTGTTATTCTCAACTTTCACAGTACTTTTCCCTCGCACACCGGCCCGGCGCCGCCGAGCCTTTTGAAAACCTCCCAGATCATCCCGTCCGTATCAGTCGATGACGGCCTCACAGGTATTTTTTATAATCGATATACCCGGTTTCCGCGACCTGCCTGGAACAGAGCACCGCCATCGACCCGGCGCCGATATGACAGGAAACGCTCAGAGAAAGGCGGTCCAAATATACATCATAACCGGGAAACCGTTCTTCGATCTCCCGCGTCCATTCCGCCGCCTCCTCTTCCGTACAGGTATACGCACCGCGGATATACACCTTCTGCCCGGCAAAACGGCCGTTGATATCGGTCTCAATCGCCTCCAGCATCTTTTTCTTGGCCTGCTTCATCCCGCGCACCTTGGCGAAAGCATCCAGCTTGCCGCCCTGAATCTGCAGCACGGGTTTGATATTCAGC
>CANQTI010000135.1 GCA_947626725.1 uncultured Eisenbergiella sp. | reverse complement strand
ATTTCAAGTGGAGATTGGGGAAAGACTAACTTCTACTTGGGCCCCTTAGAAGTGGAAGTTAACTTTTCACTTCACTCATCTTTTTTTCACAGTTCATCCGGGGCCGGAACATTGACTTTCCCAGCACAAAAGTTTATGATAGAAGAGGTTCCGGAAAGGAAAAATCATTCCGTTCGACATTTTTGCAGCGGGAAACAGGCCGGCGGAACTGATGATTTTACATGCAAAGGGGGCCATGCGGATGGCAGCGGGAAATTCTGTAAATGATGAGATAAGAGAACAGCGGCAGAAGCTGAAGGGCAAGCCCTTCAAAGAAAAATGGGCTTATTTCTGGGAATATTATCGGGTTGCCACCCTTATCACCCTGGCCGTGCTTCTCATGGGCGGCAATATTTTATATACGATTCTGACGCAGAAGGATTCCGCTATTGAAGTAGCCATGGTCAACACTTTCCTGCCCCAGGACGCCGACGAAGAGCTGGTGGGCGAAGAATTCCTGCAGTACATGGGCATCGATGCCAAAAAGATGCAGACCGCTTTGTATACAAATATGACGATAGACTACGAACAGATTTCGGAAATGGGCATGACCAACGCCCAGAAGCTCATGGCGATGGTGGCCGCCAACACGCTGGACATCATTGTCTGTGACAGTTCCTATCTGGAACAGGGCATTGAAGGCCAGATGTTCCTGGACTTAAGTACCATTTTTCCCGCCGATCTGCTGGAGCAATATGCGGATAAACTTTACTACGCTGACATTCCGGAGGATGGTGTGGAAGAAGAAGTTCCGGTCGCTATCGACGTTCGGGAGGCCCCTTTCCTTTTTAAAGGGCACAATTCCGCCTGGTTCTCCGTTATCGTAAATACGAAGCGGCCCGACACCTGCGTCTCTTTCTTCCGCTTCATGATGGGGCTGGAGAATCCGGATGCGGCAGCGGGCAGCGAACTGCAGTGAATGCGTTCCGCGCATTTTTGATCCCCACATCCCCATAGAGCATAACTACAGCCGCAGCACTCCATAAGACCGGGGCGTCATGCCATGCATGACGCCCCGCTTTTCTTCGTTATCTCTCCCATTCCAGCTCGCCCTCAAAGACGAAAGCAGCCGGTCCCGTCATAAATACATGATCCGTGGCCTCATCCCATTCGATCAGCAGCGTGCCGCCGGACACCTGTACCTCCACGCGCCGATCTGTCTTTCCGGTCAGCACGCAGGCCACCGCGGTCGCACAGCAGCCGGTACCGCAGGCCAGCGTCTCCCCCGTTCCCCGCTCCCAGACGCGCATTTTCACATGGGAACGATCTATGACCTGTACAAACTCCGTGTTTGTCCGTTTGGGAAAACGCTCATGATTCTCAAAATGCGGGCCGATGGCCTCGATAGGCAGCGAAGCCACGTCCTGGCAAAACACCACTGCGTGGGGATTTCCCATAGAAACGCAGGTCATCCGATAAAGCGCATTCTGCACCAGGATCGGTTCGTCCACTGCCTGCTCTCCGGTAGCGCGCACCGGGATCAGCTCAGGCTCCAAACAAGGTTCGCCCATATCCACCCGAACCGCCGTCACATGCCCCGCCTCCACTGTCAGATCCATGTATTTGATCTTTCCGGCACTGACAATGGAAAACTGCAGACGGTCCGTCATTTTTTTCTCATAAACATACTTCGCCACACAGCGAATGCCGTTCCCGCACATTTCTGCCCTGCTGCCATCCGCATTGTACATTTCCATTTCAAAATCCGCTTCTTTCGACGGATTGATGAAAATGGCGCCGTCGCCGCCCACGCCGAAATGGCGGTCGCTGACAAAGCGCACGAACTCCGGCTTTTCCTTTTTCGGAATGTGCTGGTCAAATCCGTTTATGTATACATAGTCATTCCCGCAGCCGTGCATCTTCGTAAATCTTACCTTCATAGCATACTCTTCCTTTCCGGAGTCATATTTTCCATCCCCGGTGCGTACACTTAAATCAATCAAACGAATCGGGGATTGGCGCAATGAGTTCCAAAACAAAAATCATCGTACTGCATTTAAAAGAATTAATATATACCGGCGTATTCGTCCTGCTCGGCATCATCTTTCTGGTGCTCATAGCCACTATGTTTTTGCCCAAAAAACCAGGAGAAAAACCCGTCTATGCCGATGACGCCCGCTTCGTTCCAGGCAAATATACCACCACGCTGCAGCTCGGCGACCAGAGCGTGGATATCGAGGTAACAGTAGACGATACCCTCATCCGTTCCATCAATCTGGTCAATCTGAATGAAGTCATCGCCACCATGTATCCGCTTATGGAGCCTTGCCTGGAAACCATCGCACAGCAGGTCTGTGAAGACCAGACACTGGACAGTGTGATCTATCCGGACGAGAACAAATACACCTCCCAGCTTTTGCTGCGTGCCATCGCGGCCGCTCTGGAAAAAGCGCAGCCGGCCTCTCCGGACTGATCTTACCGGATATCCGCGGCTCCCGCAGACTGTCCTGCCAAAGCCGCGGCGCGTCTGCCCGCAAAACATTCCGCCGCTCCCGCAAAAGGCCGCCATATCTGCGGAACATTTCGCCGCCCTATAGAAGATTCAGCTGTTCCTGCCAGGCCGTGAGGGCCGCATCCGAAGGCATCCTTAGATCCCCTCTGGGAGAAAGCGCCACGCTTCCCACCTTGGGACCGTCCGGCAGGCAGGAGCGCTTGAACTGCTGACTGAAAAACCGTTTATAGAATATCTTCAGCCATTTCCGAACCGTCTCGCCGTCATATATCCCGTCAAAGGCCCGCAGCGCCACCCGATACACCTTCTCCGGCGCGAAACCGCAGCGCAGCATATAATAAAGGAAAAAATCGTGCAGCTCATAGGGGCCCACCAGATCTTCGGTTTTCTGACTGATCACACCGTCCACCGGAGGCAGCAGCTCCGGACTCACCGGCGTATCCAGCACATCCAGGAGCACCTCCCGCAGGCCGACGTCTCCGCAGGCATCGGCATAATAGCGAACCAAATGGCGCACCAGTGTCTTGGGCACTCCGGCATTTACCCCGTACATGGACATGTGATCGCCGTTATAGGTGGCCCACCCCAATGCCAGCTCCGACATATCTCCCGTGCCGATCACCAGACCGCCCGTCTGATTCGCCAGATCCATCAACACCTGGGTGCGCTCCCTGGCCTGTCCGTTTTCATAAGTCACGTCATGTGTTTCCTCGTCCTGCCCGATGTCCCGGAAATGGATCTTCACGGCCTCCCGGATATTCACCTCCCGGAGCGTGGCTCCCAGTGTCCGGGCCAGCTTGCAGGCGTTGTCATAAGTGCGGCTGGTAGTTCCAAAGCATGGCATGGTTACGGCCAGAATACCGGCCCGGTCCATTCCCAGCAAATCGAAAGCCCGCACCGTCACCAGCAGCGCCAGCGTAGAATCCAGCCCGCCGGACACACCCACCACAGCCGTTTTGCTTCCCGTATGGGCCAGCCTTTTTTTCAGCCCGTAGGACTGAATGGAAAAAATATCCTCGCACCGCCTGCTTTTCGCCCCCTCATCCGCAGGCACAAAGGGCGTGGGCGGAAACGTCCGCGTAAGCACCGTTTCTTCTTCTTTTAAGGAAAACGGGATTCGCAGATAATCGCTCTCCCCTTCCGTATGCAGGGTTGTGGTCCTCCTGCGCTCATGGCGCAGTCTGGCGATATCCAGCTCCGAAATGGCAGAATCGTTGGAAAAACGGGCCGCCTCCGCCAGCAGGCTTCCGTTTTCACAGATCATATTGTGACCGGCGAACACCAGATCCTGCGTGGATTCCCCTTCCCCGGCACAGGCATATACATAACCGGCCAGCAGCCTCGCGCTGGTGGCACGCACCAGCTCCCGGCGGTATTCCTCCTTGCCCACCGTCTCATTGGACGCGGACAGGTTGACGATCACCGTGGCCCCCGCTTTTGCGTGAGCGGTGGAAGGCGGATCGGCCGCCCAGACATCCTCGCAAAGCTCACAGCCCACTACGAGTCCCTTCACCGTGCTGCATTCAAACAGGAGATTCCCGCCGAAGGGGACTTCTTTCCCGTCGAAGCGTACGGAAGATACGGACCCGCTTCCGGGCACGAAATGACGCATTTCATAAAATTCCGCATAGGCCGGCAGATTGCGCTTGGGCACAAAACCCAACACCCTTCCGTCCGAAAGCGCCGCTGCCACGTTGTACAGCTTGCCGTCCTTTTCCAGCGGCAGCCCCACAAACACGAGCGCATCCTGTCCCTTCGTATGCGCAGCCACCGTCCGCAGCGCTTCCGCGGCCGCGTCCAGCAGGCGTTCCTGCAAAAACAGATCATTGCAGGTATAACCGGTCAGACAGAGCTCCGGCAGCACAATGAGCTTCGCGCCCTCCCGGAAGCATTTTTCCAGACAGGCGCAGACCGCCTCGGCATTATAGGCAGGATCTGCCACCCTGATCACAGGAGTGGCAGCCGCCGCTTTCACAAAACCGTGTTTCATCCTTCCCTCCAGATCCCGTCGGCCGCGCGGGCCGAATTTCTCGCCGGGTGCCTGGCCGCACATCTGCGGCCCTCCCCGGACATTCCGCTGCGTGCTTTGCAGCCCTTTTTTCGGACGCTCAGCCGCGCCCCGCACACTTCTTTGCCAGTGCCTTCAGTTCCTCCACAGAAAACGTATAGTTCTTATTACAGAAATGACAGTTGACCTCGATCGGTTCCCCGTCCGCGATCATCTCTCCGATCTCTTCTTTGCCGATGGAGATCAGCGCTTTTTCCACCCGCTCCTTACTGCAGTTACAGAAGAAGCTGCAGGGGATCCTTTCACCGGTCTCCAGGCCGAGCCCGTCCAGCACGCGTCCCAAAAGCTCTTCCGGCGTCAGCCCCTGGTCCAGAAGGGCTGTCACCGAATCGATCCCGGACAGATTCTGCTCCAGCTGCCGGATTGTTTCCTCCTGCGCAAAGGGCATGAGCTGCACGATAAAACCGCCGCTGGCCCGCACCGTATTGTTCTTTTCCATCAGAACGCCCAGTCCTATGGACGAGGGCACCTGTTCGGAGGAAGCGAAATACCAGGTCAGATCGTCCCCGATCTCTCCCGTCTGCAGATCCGTCTGCCCGATATAGGGCTCCTTCAGCCCCAGGTCCCGGATCACCGAGAGCGTGCCGCGCCCTACGCTGCCTCCCACATCCAGCTTTCCCTTCGCGTTGGCCGGCAGGATCACCGCCGGATTGTCCGCGTATCCCTTCACATGGCCGTTCGCATCCGCCGTCACCGTCAGGCCGTGTA
>CANQTI010000134.1 GCA_947626725.1 uncultured Eisenbergiella sp. | reverse complement strand
CGAATCCGCTTCCATGCCCGGCCATACCGGCGCTTGCTTTCCGGCGTCCGCTCGTGCCGGTTATACTGCGCCGTAATAATCTTCTGGTGTTCCTCACAATACCGCCCGTCTGTCAGGCGCGGGCAGCCCGGATAGGAGCAGGGGCGCTTCGGCTTATATGGCATAGCTGCCGCCTCCTTCCATGGCATAAGAAAAGCCCCCACAGATTCATCCCTGCGAAGGCTGCCGTATTTTTCTTAAATTGCTATTGTAATACTATCAGACCGGAAGGGTGTCTTTCTATGTCTTTTAGTGTCCTATTTCATTTATTTTTCTATAAAAAATATCAAGTTTTATTTTCGCATTTTTCAACCACAGGCTGCACAATATATAACGGTTTACAATTCAGCACTGCCTCGGAATACTGGGGGCCCGAAAAAGGGCGCCGCCATGCCATCCCCCTGTTCCGCTGTACAGCGATCATACATGCGCTGCCCATCCCCCGGACTGCAGGCGGGCGGTGCAATCCGCGACAAGCTGCATTGCAATACTGCCCCGGCGTGTCTTTGCCGCCGCCTCCGAAAGCGGAAACCACTCGGCCGCATCCACCTCGCAGGAAGGACACAGTTCCGCTTTTTTTACCCGGGCCAGATATCCCAGCATCAGAAGCCCCCGTTTCTCATACGCATAGCTTCCAATATAAGAGATATCTTCCACAGACAGTCCGGTTTCCTCCTCGACTTCCCGCGCCGCACTCTTTTCCGCCGTTTCTCCCGGCTTGATATGGCCCGCCACGCAGACATAGTGGTCCTTTGACACATACCCTTGCCGCAGCAGCACCGCTTCCCCGTATTCATTCACCGCAAGCACGATCACACAGGTATCCGGAATATCAAACAGGGGCTGCCGGCAGCTTTCGCACCAGGGCACCAGGCCTTCGTCCCCGATCTCCTTTTTGACCAGCTTTTCCCCGCAATGGGGACAATAAGTAAAATGCATATGTACTCCTCCGTTTCCCAGGCATTCCCTATACCCGACCCGTTTTTCAGTATAGCAGTTTTTTTGTGGGATGTATAGTGTGAAAAATAAGCTCGATAGCTTATTTTTCACACGGCTATTTGTGCCGGAGCGCCACAAATAGCCCTGATGGCAGAGGAGAAATCGCATTCGCGATTTCTCCTCGCCCCGTCGCGTAAACGCTCCGGAATGGGGATTAGCATGGATATCCGTTTCTCTTTATCCCTCCTCTTTTTTCCTTTCCTTTTTTCAAACCGCTCTGACACGTTTCCGGCTTGAAAAGTTGTGCACTTTCCTGTATATTGGGAAAAACGGGCACACCGTATACGCGAGGGAAAGGACATTTGCCATGTGGATCGCGAATAATTGGAATGATTATGAAGTGTTGGACGCTTCTGATGGAGAAAAACTGGAGCGATGGGGCGATTTCCTGCTCATCCGTCCCGATCCCCAGGTCATCTGGAATACTCCCCGGCAGAATCCGGGTTGGAAAAGAAGCAACGGTCACTACTACCGCAGCACAAAGGGCGGCGGCGAATGGGAGTTTTCCGGTCTCCCACAGGAATGGAGCATCCGTTACCGGGACCTGACCTTTCGGCTCAAACCCTTCAGCTTCAAACACACCGGCCTTTTCCCGGAACAGGCCGTCAACTGGGACTGGTTCTCCGAACTCATCCGGGAGGCCGACCGGCCGGTAAAGGTTCTGAACCTGTTCGCCTATACCGGCGGAGCCACCCTTGCTGCCGCTAAGGCCGGCGCAGCCGTCACCCATGTGGACGCCTCAAAAGGCATGGTCACCTGGGCAAAGGAAAATGCCGCAGTCAGCGATCTTTCTGATGCGCCCATCCGCTGGCTGGTGGATGACTGTATGAAATTTGTGGAACGGGAGATCCGGCGCGGCAGCAAATATGACGGCATCATCATGGATCCTCCGTCCTACGGGCGGGGGCCCAAAGGGGAGATCTGGAAAATGGAAGAAGGGATTTTCCCATTCCTGGAACGAGCCGCGCAGCTCCTCTCCGACAATGCGCTCTTCTTTCTTCTGAACTCTTATACCACCGGACTGCAGCCCGCCGTCCTGCACTATTTGCTCAGCGTTTGCATCGCCGGACGCCGCGGCGGTCACACAGAGGCACAGGAAATCGGGCTTCCCGTCACAGAAAGCGGGCTGACCCTGCCCTGCGGGGCTGCGGGGCGCTGGACCAGGTGCTGAATCCGCGGGAACCTATCCCCCCATACCGTTTTCATGCGTATTGTATGAAAGCCCCGGAAGCCGTTTTCTGCTTCCGGGGCCCTTATCACTGCCAACCTCTCTATCCCTTCGTCCGCTTTTCTTTCCGGCGAAGAGACTCTCGCAATATTATTCTTTTCGTCTCTCTTTCCCAGGGCTGCGGCCGTCCGCTCTCAGTTCCATCGACTTATTCTTCCCAGCCTATCGTCAGCTGTTCCTCATCCAGCATTCTCTCATAGGCCTGTTCCATCAGCGTTCGAATGCTCATTTCTATTCCCTCCCAGGTACTGCAGTACATCCGCCACAAACTTCTCGGATTTACCTTTTCTTCCGCCACTCTCGCCTCACGGCTTATGCTGTTCACACAGTACCAGATCGTCGATCTTACCATCGGGCCCCCGTCCCGCGCCACAAACACCGGACCGCTTTTGATCCCCTCCCGTGCGGCGTACGCCAGAAGTTCTTTGCGAAGCGCTCCCGGAAGCTTCCGATACTGTTTCCTATGATAGCTCTCCAGCTTCACCATTCCTTCCTGCACCGCTTCTACGGTCATATTCTCCAGCTCCTGGATCCGTATTCCCGCGCCCCCCATCACTTTAATCAGCAAGTACTCCCGCTCTTTGTGCAGCAGCTTCGCCGTCTTCAAAAGCCGCATATATTCCGTCCTGGTCAGCTCCGGCTGGATGGTGTCCGAATGTTCGAAGAAATCCGTCTTCTGCCATTCCCGTTTCCCCATATACTTCAAAAAGCTGTTGAGGACGGAAAGCCTGGCATTGACGGTCCGGCGGGAATAGCCCTTCTCTTCCATCCAGGCTTTCCATTCCTCCGCCGTCGTACTGCATACGCTCTTTCCCGGGGTCAGATACTCTTCCAGTCCCGTGAGGACCTGACGGTAATTTCGCAAAGAGCCCTCCTTCCGTCCTCTGTCCTGCATTTCGTCCAGGAACTCTCCGATGATCTCCTCCGTAAGCTGTATTTTTTCTTTGTCTTCTTCCACCATTTTTGACCGCTCCGTTTCATGTTCCATTTTCTTCCTAATTTGGTTTTATTATAGCAAAAAATACGCATTCTGTCTATATTTGCTCTTTTATAATGTTAACTAAATATTTTACAGCCATTTCTGGAAAATTGGGAGATTTTTCAGCCCCTGCCAAAAAAATACGAAAAAAAGCACAAAATACCCCTCTGGAGGGGAACATATTGCTTTTTTAGTCGGCAAAGGAAATTTCCGGCCGTGTCAATGCCCTGTTTGAGAGGGAGTGTTTTGCGCTTTTTGACGAATACAATACCGTTTTTCACAGTGGCTTCCCTCGGCAAGGCAAGGCCGGTTGTAAACAAAATGCAAATTCTATTCCGTTATCTCTGTATAAAAATGACCGGCTGCCATTCGGCATCCGGCCATTTTTGCAGACTCCTTTTCCGGCGCTCAGCGGCCGCGGCCATTTGGAAAATAAAATGTCTTTTCCGGATCGGCCAATGCCTCCTGTCAGGACACCCACTCACAAATAGCCCGGCGGGTTCTCTCATGACAGCCGTGCCCTCCAGCTCCCGATGAGCCCCGTCACCCATTCCCCATAACCGGGGAACCGGCGTTCCAGCAGATTCCCGGCCGTATAAACGATCGGTTCCTCCCCTGGAAAATATCGATACATCCTCCACAAATAAAAAATGGCCATCAACCCGGCCAACATGCCCGCGGCGTACAGTGCGCTCCGCGCCCCACGTCCCAGCAGATAACGGGATATGCCTGCACAGATTCCCCACAAAATCCACCCGATTGCCAGCGGATGATAGGTCCACCCCCTGGCAAACTGTCCCGTCAGGAAACAGCAGACCGCTCTGGTCATCCCGCAGCCGGGGCAGGGCAGACCGGTGACGATGACGGACGGACAGAATTCGCCGAATGCGAGCTGGACGGCAATATCATACAAAAGCAGCGCGGCGCCGAACTTCCACCAGACGCGGATATCCCTGGCCACCCGTCCGATCGCGGCCCTGCATGCCGTATTCATTCTTTCCTTATAATAATAGACAGGCTTCATCCGCATCCGCTCCCTTTCCCGCCTTCCGCACAGGATCCTTTTTCACCGGCACAGCCTCACCTTCCGCGCCTTCATTTCCACGAGTCCCTCTTCCTTCATTTTTTTCAGCTCCCGCATCATGGCGCTCCGGTCCACCGCCAGATAATCCGCACAGTCCGTCAGAGAAAACGGCATGGTGAAGGTATCCCCGCCCTGCTGCCGCCCCAGATATTCAAAACAGATCAACAACTTTTGGCGGATGGAACGCTGGCTCAGAATCTCCACATGGATGAGCGCCCTGCGTCTCGCCCGAAGCCGCAGATCCTCCTGCAGAAACATACGCAGCCGCTTTCCCTGCTGTCCCGCCGCCTTCAGTCTTTTTTCATCTACACAGGCCACCTGTCCCCGATTCCGGGCAATCACGTAATACAGATGAGATTCCGCGTCCGGAAAACAGCCCCGCCGGAATACATCTCCCGGTTCATAGCAGTCAATGATCCGGCGCTGATCCTCCATATTGATATTTTCCAGAAATGCGCCGCCGGAAAGCAGGATCCCTGCGGCATTTTCATCATCCTCCGCCCGCAGGAGCACCTGCCTTTTTTCAAAGCTTCTGACCGTCACGATCCCGGCCCGCACCAACGCCGCGGCGTCTTTTCCCGCTGCCTTTTCCAGCTCAGAATACGCATTCATTTCATCACTCCATCATGTGGTATATTTTCTTTCCGACCACTATATTTTGTATTATATCTCATACATGTTGCATATGCAACTGCTAAAATGAAATCCGCGTTATATAATCTATCCTGTACCGTCCCGCATGGGGGTGCGGGCGCGATCTGCACAATCACCTGCTTCAACTGTAAGCGCCTGTCTGTAAAATATTTTCCGAGGGGAGCGTTTTTCAAATGAAAATCATCAAACGCAACGGTTCCGAAGTGAGCTTCGATATCGAAAAAATCGTGGCAGCCATCACCAAGGCCAGCAACGCGTCGGAGAACAATCATCTGACGCCCGAACAGATCCACGACATCGC
>CANQTI010000133.1 GCA_947626725.1 uncultured Eisenbergiella sp. | reverse complement strand
TCCGTCCGCCGGAAAGCGAGCTTTCCGCGGCCGCCTTCAGGATCCCTGCAGCGCTTCGCGCTGTAAAGGCCTGTTTTACGAATTTTCAGGGTTGCATTACTGTTTATTTGTCAAGGTACGGTTGCCTGCGCTTTGCCGCCGCAACGTATCTTATGCTATCACGCCTTCCAAAAGCTGTCAAGCAGTTTTTTTCAAATTTTTTCACATTTTTTTAGGCGGGATAAGAAAGCACAAAGCCGTCTTTTTCTGGCTGGACACTTTTTCAGACATTTGTTATAATTAGATAGTGATTAAAGAAAAGATCCATTAAATAATAAATAAAAACAAGGCGGAAAGCCTTATCACAGGAGTAAATATATGCCAAACGATACGATACCGAAGAATCATCTTCAAAAAGACAAGAGCCTGACTGCGACCGGCATCGTGATCGCGACCATCGTCGTGCTCCTGCTTGCTGCCTATTACCAGCTCAACACCGTGCTGCGCGACCGGTCTATGAGCCGTCTGGAAGAGGGCGTCAATACGGCCATCACAGAGGTCACATCCAAGCTGGAGCGCGACAGCCGTATCCTGAACGCCGCGGCCAGCATCATTTCCCAGGCGGACAACTTTGATGCGGAGGCCACGCTGGCCACCATGGAATCTGTTTCCCCCCTGCTGGAGACCATGCAGGTGCGCGTTCTCATGCCCAACGACCAGATCCTTCTGGCCGACGGCACCATCCTGGACGCGGCAGACAGAGGACTTTCCTTCCAGGAGGAAGCGCCTCTGGGCGAGCACATCTCCAACCGTGTGATCAGCATCTCGGACGGCTCTCCCATGCTCCGGCATTTCATTCCGATCATCCAGGACGGAAAGACCGCAGCCGTGCTCTACGGCATCACCGAGCTGGAAAACCTGCACCAGAGCCTCAACATCGACAATATCTACAACGCCAGCGCCAACGTCTATATCATCGATACCAAGACCGGCGATTTTATTTTGGATACCTTTCACGATGAACTGAAAAATATCTCGGATTACGATGCCGGGCCCGGCTCTGCACGGGAGACCAAGGGCGAAAAGGACTGGGGGGCCTACACGGAGGATCTTCTCAACCTCGGCAGCGGCTATGTGATCTTCCGCACGCCGAACACCGACGGCTGGGAATATATGTACTATGCGCCCGCCGGCATCAATCAATGGTCCATTTCCGTATCCGTCCCGGAAAAAGAAGCATTCTCCAGCGTCTTCGCGATGCGCAGGGTCTGCCTTTATCTCGGCATCCTGATGTCCGCCGTGGTCATTCTGTACTACCTGTGGGTCCGCGGCAACGCCAGACAGATCCGGGAGCAGGCGGTGGAGCAGGCTGTCCTGGCGGAAAAGCTCCAGAAAGCGGAGGCCGCCGACCGGGCCAAGAGCGTTTTCCTCTCCAATATGTCCCACGACATCCGCACCCCCATGAACGCCATTATCGGCTTCACGACACTGGCCCAGACCAACCTGGACAATAAGGAACGCACGCAGGAATATCTGCGAAAAATCCTCTCCTCCAGCAATCATCTGCTCTCCCTGATCAACGACGTGCTGGACATGAGCCGCATCGAATCCGGCAAGCTCAATATCGAAGAAAAGGAATGCTCTATCTCCGATATTTTCCGGGATATGCGCAACATCATCCAGACGCAGATGCACGCCAAGCAGCTCAATTTTTTCATGGATACCGTAGACGTCCTCGATGAAAACATTTACTGTGACAAGCTGCATGTAAATCAGGTGCTGCTGAATCTGCTTTCCAATGCCATCAAATTCACGCCGGCGGGCGGCACCGTCGCTCTGACCATCCGCCAGAAGCCCCGCGCGCCCAAAGGGTACGGTTCTTATGAGATCCGTGTCAAGGATACGGGCATCGGGATGAGTCCGGATTTCATCCAGCATATTTTTGAACCCTTCGAACGGGAACGCAATTCCACAGCCAGCGGCATTCAGGGCACCGGGCTGGGCATGGCTATCACGAAAAATATCATAGACACCATGGGCGGCACCATCGAAGTGCAGTCCGAACAGGGAAAAGGTACGGAATTCATTATCAATCTGGACTTCCGTCTCCAGGAGGAGGCGAAACAGGTGGAAGTGGTCAAAAACCTGGAAGGCATGCACGCTCTTGTCGTGGATGACAGCTTTACCACCTGTGACAGCGTGACCAAGATGCTCCGTCAGATCGGTATGCGCCCCGAATGGGTCCTGCACGGAAAAGAAGCCGTCCTGCATGCCAGACAGGCCTACGAACTGGGCGATGAATATCACGCTTATATCATTGACTGGTTTCTGCCTGACTTAAGCGGTCTGGAAGTGGTGCGCCAGATCCGCGCCATCGTGGGGGACAGCATTCCCATCATCATCGTCACCGCTTACGACTGGACACCTTTCGAGGAAGAAGCCCGAAAAGCCGGTGTAACGGCTTTCTGCAACAAGCCAATCTTCCTCTCTGAACTGCGGGATATTCTGATCGCCGCCACCAGCAACACCTTGCAGGCGCAGGAGGTACATCCCGCCGCCAGCCTGTCGGAAGGCCTGCACGGCTCGCGCCTGCTGCTGACGGAAGACAACGAGCTGAACCGGGAAATCGCAGAGGAACTGCTCACGGACAGCGGCTTTATCGTGGAGACCGCTGAAGACGGCGCGGTCGCAGTGGAAAAAGTAAAGGATGCCGCTCCCGGCTACTATTCGTTAATCCTCATGGATGTACAGATGCCCCGAATGAACGGCTACGATGCCACCAAAGCCATCCGCGCGCTGGCGGACCCGGCCCTGGCGAGCATTCCCATCGTGGCCATGACGGCCAATGCCTTTGAGGAAGACCGGAAGCTGGCACTGGAAAGCGGCATGAACGCCCATATCGCCAAGCCTATCGATCTGGAGAAGCTGCTGGAGGTCATATCCGGTCTGCTTTCTCAAAACGCCGGGAACTGACGTACAGCTCCGTGAGAGCTCCTTACAGCGGACCGCGCAGCGATCATTTTCATCTTCATTCCGAAATCGCAAGCAGCCGTGTGAAAAATGATCCATCACTCATTTTTCACACGGCTGTTTTCATTCCCCCTGAATAACGCGGGGCGACAGGAAAATGCCCATCCAGCTCAGGATTGCTCAGCAGATTCCCATCAGTTTCCTGTAGTTTTCCGCGATCTTTCTGCACATTGCGGCTCCGCCTGTTTCATACAGAAATCTTCCTCTGTAATCCGCCTCCTCCAGTGCGCGCAAAATGCCCTCCCAGTCATTTTTCCCCTCTCCGGGCATCCAGTGTCTCTCATTAATAAAATCATAATCCGATACATGCAGTGTCACGATTCGGTCTCCCACCGCGCGTATATAATCGGTATTCTTCTGTATCAGGCAGTGATTCGTGTCGAAGCAGACCTTAAGCGCGGGAATCCGTTCGAGAAAATACCGCATTTCCTCCCAACTCCTGCACAGGCAGGTCCTCGGCAGATTTTCCAGCGCCAGCGTGATGCCCGCAGATTCCGCCAGATCTGTCAGCTTTGCAATCGTATCGCAGGCGGTCCGCAAACGTTCCTCCCGCTCCTCCTCCGGATACGGTTCGCCGCTCGGATGAATTACCGCGATGCCGACCCCGGCATCCGCTGCCGCTTTCAGCAGCTCTCCCTGGGATTTCACAACAAATTCCCGTACGGCTGCGTCGTACGACGCCGGATCCAGCTCCTCAAACGGAGCAAACGGCAGATGCACGGAAGAAATATGCACTCCGTTTTGCGCCGCCATGCGGGAGTACGCTGCGGAACGGTTCCGGTAATCCAGTTCCCCATAAAACGCCGCAAGCTCTCCGGCGGAAAGCTCAACTTCCGTGATTCCTGCCTCTGCGAGGGATGCCATCGTTTCCGGCGTCATCGCGGCGGGGCCTGCTGCCAACGCCACTTTCCATGATTTTCTATTTGTCATATCGCTTCACCTTACCTCTGCATGCTGTATAATAACTGCTGTTATTATACAGTATAATCCGCGTCAGTTCCAGTGACAAGCCGTCTCTCTTAACAATTTTCATTTCACTGATCTTCCGCCGTGCCCGCCCGTTGGATCGAAATCCCGCCAGAGCGATACCTGGCTCATTCGCGGCAGGACAGCAGCATGGGCGCGAACAGCCCGCCCTGGACGCTTCGCGCAATGAAATGTACATAGTATCCGCTCTCGGTATCGTACCAATCGGAAAAGGGCACCCGGGAAGGTGTTTCACACAAATAACGCGCCACCGGCTCCAAAAACGCACGCCGCCTTTCCCGTTCCTGCGACAGCGCCGCGACCCAGCCGATCCAATCGGACTTCGTATAGGAGGCCCGGGAGTCCAGCGGCAGGCCATAACGGCCGATCCTGGGCAGATAGCTTTCCAGTTCCGCTTCATAAAAATCCTGTGGAAATAATCCCAAGCGGAGCACCCGGTCCCACAGCAGATTATACTTCATGCTCCAGCCCTCGCCCGTCAGGGTCAACGGCGTATTCCCGGCGCGGCCGATCCGCTCCAGAAGCCGGTCCGCCATGGCGCGGGCACGGACACTGTAAGCCGCATCCTGGGTCAGGAGCCCGCAGCAGGCCACCCCGACGGCCGCCTTTATCGCCAGATTCGCATTGTGCGCCAGATGCCCCGCAAAGTCGTCCGTGCACAGCTGCTCTCCGGGATCCTCCCCGTATTTTGCCAAATAGTCCGCCCATTTTCGGAGCGTCCCACGGTGAGCCTTTGACAGCTCTTTTTCTGCGCCGAAGGCCGCGGCCGCAGCCAGCATGATCAGCATATTGCCGCATTCCTCTACCGGCATCTGATAATGCGGATCATATGTCTTCTGTCCTGCCGGATATAAGTAAAAAGGCGGAAACACGCTGCCGGAGGGCTGATATCCCGCGGCATAAATCTGTCCGGTCGCATAGGGATAGCGGCCCAGATCATGGGGCGCAAAATCGAATTCCCAAACCGGCATTTCCGCAAATTCCAGAACCGGGCGGCACATGGCATTTACCAGCTCCGGATTATATTTTAAAAACAGCGGAATGGAGGGATAGGCGACATCCACCGTCCCGATACAGCCGTCAGAAGCATTTTCCTTGGAGAGAAACGCCATTTCTCCCGACGGCGCTGCGATCAGCTTATGGGCCGCAATGGTCTGCCTCCATGCCGCGGCGGTAAGCCTTCCATAGGAACCGCCCGCTGCCGCAGCAGAATCCGCCTCGATGCGCGCATCCCATTCCTCGCATCTTTTCAGGAGCAGATCGAAGGATTCCTGTGCGAAATGCAGCGCATCCGTGATCTGAGCCCCGTTCCGTCTGTACCAGGCTTTACAGAGGGAGCCGAAATAATTGAC
>CANQTI010000132.1 GCA_947626725.1 uncultured Eisenbergiella sp. | reverse complement strand
CTGAGCATCGCCCAGCTCGTGGCCGACATCAAGGAATATGCAGACGGCAAAGGCAAGAACTTCCGTCTGCTGTTCATGGTGGATGAAGTCGGCCAGTATATCGGCGACGACGGGAATCTGATGATGAACCTCCAGTCCCTTGTTGAGGAGATCGGGGTACGCTGCCGCGGCAAGGTATGGGTGATGGTGACGAGCCAGGAGGCGATCGACTCCGTCGTCCATATCACCGGCGATGATTTCTCCAAGATCCAGGGGCGTTTTGATACCCGCCTGAGCCTGTCGTCCTCCTCCGTGGACGAAGTCATCAAAAAGCGTGTGCTCGCTAAGAGACCGGAGGCGGACCAGCTCCTCCGCATGGTATATGACAAGGAACAGGCGGTACTGAAGAACCTCTTTACCTTTAATAACCCCGTGCTGGACATCAAGGGCTTCTCTGACGGCGCAGAATTCTCCGCGGCGTTCCCCTTTGTCCCGTATCAGTTCATCATCATTCAGAAGGTCCTGGCCGAGATCCGCAAGCATGGGAATTCCGGGAAGCACCTGTCAGGCGGCGAACGCTCCATGCTGTCCGGCTTCCAGGAAGCGGCTCAGAAAGTACAGGACCGGGATGAAAACGTGCTCGTCCCCTTCCATCTCTTTTATGACACGGTACATACCTTCCTCGAAAGCGCGATCCGCCGGGTGATCGACCGCTGCCAGACGGCGGCTGATGCAGGCGACGGGCTGGAGCAGCAGGATGTGGACGTCCTGAAGCTGCTCTATCTCGTTCGCTACATTGACGACATCAAAGCCAATATAGACAACATCGCCATCCTGATGATCGACGACATCCGCACGGACAAGATCGCGCTCCGCGCTTCCGTCGCTGCGTCTCTGGAACGGCTCCTCTCTCAAAACTACATCTCCCGCAGCGGAGATACCTATGCGTTCCTGACCGACGAAGAGCAGGACATCGCCGCTGACATCAAGAATACCGCGGTGGACAGCGCCCAGATAATCCGCAGCATCGCTGAGACTGTCTACGGGGTGATCTATCCGGCGAAGAAGTTTAAATATGGAAGCAAATATGATATCCCCTATGACCAGTATATCGACGAGACATTGAACGGCGCGGCGACAGGCGGTATGCGTCTGCGCATCGTGACGATCGCCAGCGACTACTATGGGGTGCCAGAACAGCGATTGATCATGGATTCCCAGGTCAACAATGAGGCGATCATCGTCCTGTCCAGCGAGAGCCCTTACTTTGAGGAATTGGAACAGGCGATGAAGATCCGCAAATATGTGAAACAGCGCAATGTCTCCCAACTCCCTGAGAGCATCCAGGACATTATCCGCAAGCGCCAGCAGCAGGCACACTCGCTGGAAGAACAGGCACGGGGCAATATTGAGAAAGCCATCGTCGGGGCAAAGGTCTTCGTCCACGGCGAGATCATGGACATCAGGAGCGGCAATGCGAAGGACAAGCTGGACGTCGCCATGAACGGGCTGGTGGAGAGCGTTTACTACAAGCTTCCCATGGTCAACCGCTTTGTGGAGAGCGATGCCGACATCCTCTCCATCCTGAACGGCACGGACAATGAAAACCTTTCCCTTGTCGGGACCGGCGCCAATAACGAGGAAGCACTGAATGAGATCAGTCAATGGCTGGAGCTGCAAAACACCAGGATGCTGAGCACATCGATGGGCGACGTGCAGCGCCGGTACTCTGCTATCCCTTATGGATGGCGCGAGATCGATATCGCGGCCCTGATCGCCCGCCTCGTGGCCCAGCAGAAGATCTCGATCAAGTACGGCGGCGCTGTCGTCGGCAGGAACGAGCGGCGGCTGGTTGACTATCTTCGCAAAAAAAATGAGATCGACAAAGCGGTTGTCACGCGCCGGATCGCACCTTCCGAGGGGCTGATGCGCCGGAGCATTCATTTTCTGCGCGATTATCTGGGCGCGATGGACATTCCCTCCGATGAGGATGGACTCATTCGATTTGTCACCGCAACCATTGAGAGCAGGCGGGAACACTATCAGAAGCTTATCGATGATTTCTACAGCCGGGAGCGTTACCCGGAGCGTGAGGCTGTGACTGCTGCCCGTGACCTGATGGAGAATGTGTTAAGCCAGCGTAAAGACAATGTCGCCCTGCTTACCCGCATGGTACAGAAGGAGAATGCGCTTCTGGATTCCGCAGAGGATCTGGAAGGCGTCGAAATGTTTTTCAAATCCCAACGCGCGGTCTACGATGACGCCAGGCGTCAGATGGAGCGCATCAGCAGGGAGCGCGACTACTTCTCCACGGATCCGGAGACACAGGATATTTTCAGGACGATCTCTGCGATCCTCGCCATGCCCAAGCCATACGGACGCATCGGGGAACTTCCCGAACTCATGGCCAAGGCCAGAGATAAATACGACGCCCTCCTGGACATCAAGCGGGACGAAGTAGCCGAGACCGTCCGGCAGGGTATGCAGGACGTTCATCAGCTCGCCAGCGAAGCCCGCGACGTCGGAGATCTGCTCCGGCAGGCTGATGATTGGTTCGTGAAAAAACGGGAAGCGCTGAAAACGGCGCCCTCTCTCACCGATCTCGACGCGATGATCACCCAGGTCCTCAATTATAAGGACAATATCTGCCGCCGTATGGAGCCGATGATCACACCGGTCGAGCCAGATCCTAAGCCTGCGGACAAACCTGCTGCGAAGCCCAGAAAGATCACAACGGTGCGTCGCTATGACCTATGCTCCGCAAAACGGCTGCAGACACCGGAGGACATCGACAGATATGTTGAAGGTATCCGGGACAAGCTAATGCAAACGCTCGCGGACTGCGACGGTATTCAGATCAATTGACTGCAGAGATACCGCAATGGATTAGAGGGAATTTTTGAAAAAAATCCTGAACTTGGACGGAAGGGAACGAATGGATAAAAATGAGATTGTGCTGTTCGAATATAATGATATACGCCTTGAAGTGCCGGTGACGCCAGAAAAGGAAACGGTCTGGCTTACACAGGAGCAAATGGCTGTTTTATTTGATACTGCCCGCTCATCTATTGCCTATCATATCGGGAATATATTTAAAGAAAAAGAATTGGACAAAACTACTTCTGTCGAAATTTTCGACAGAAGTACGAATAAGGCGTCGCGGCCACCGAAATATTATAGTCTCGACGTTATTATCTCCGTTGGGTACCGGGTAAAATCGCAAAGGGGCATTGTATTTAGGAAGTGGGCGAATTCGATCCTTAAAAACTACATAATGAAAGGATATGCGTTAAACAATAACCGTATCAATCAACTGGGCGAGGTGATACGGATTATGAAACGTACGGAAAATGCTCTGGACAGCAGGCAGGTTCTCCATATTATTGAAAAGTATGATGAAGCGCTGAAACTATTGGACTCCTACGACCATCAGAACATGGAACGTCCGAAAGGAAATGAAGCAACGTATGTCCTTGCCTATCACGAATGCCGGGAAGTAATTGACAGTATGCGCTTCGGAGATGAATCAGAACTTTTTGGGAAGGAAAAGGATGATTCTTTTAAAGGGAGTATCGGCAACATATACCAATCCTATGGTGGACACGATTTATATCCGACATTAGAGGAAAAAGCGGCACACCTGCTTTATTTCATAACGAAAAATCACAGCTTCTATGATGGGAACAAGCGCATCGCGGCAACGATATTTTTGTATTTCCTGGATAAAAATGACGCTTTATTTATCGATGGCAGAAAAACAGTCGATGACCATACACTTGTGGCATTAACGATCATGATCGCAGAATCCAGGCCAGAAGAGATGGAAATGATGATAACCGTTATTCTAAACTGCATGATGCGCTGAGTACAGGGTTCTTTCTACCCGAACAAAAGAATTGAAAGCAGAAAAGCATAAGAGGAAAAACGAATGAACAAGAACGCTATCCAGCGGTTTGCGATATGGGCACGTAACGAACTGATCGCTCAGGTTTCTCAGAGAGCTTACCAATATGACATCACAGCGGACGGTTACGGCGAATATGATGCCGCAGCGGTGGGCGGCCGCCTGCTGTCTGAAGACGAGAAAAAACAGCGTCAGGGACTTATCCGTCAGATACAGAGCAAAGGGTATCCGCAGGTGATGGAGGAAGTCGCCTATACATGGTTCAACCGCTTTATCGCCCTGCGCTTCATGGAGGTCAACAACTACCTCCCCACTCACATTCGGGTCTTCTCAGACGCTTCCGGCGCGTTCAAGCCGGAGATCCTGACGGATGCTCTCCATCTGGAGCTGCCGGGACTGGATATGGAAAAGGTCTCTGATCTGATCGAGAAAAATCAGGCCGATGACCTCTACCGCTATCTCCTTCTGACCCAATGCAACGCTCTCAGCGGGTCTCTGCCCAAGATGTTCGAAAAAATGGGAAGTTATACCGAGCTGCTGCTCCCCAACAACATCCTCCGGCAGGACGGCATTCTCGGACGCATGGTGGCGGATATTCCGGAAAAAGACTGGACGGACCAGGTGCAGATCATCGGGTGGCTCTATCAGTATTACAATACGGAGCTAAAGGACGACACCTTCGCCCTGCTCAAAAAGAATGTGAAGATTACCAAAGAGCGCATCCCCTCCGCAACACAGCTTTTTACCCCGGATTGGATCGTCCGCTACATGGTCGAGAACAGTCTGGGCCGCCTCTGGATTGAAGGGCATCCCGACGACGATCTGAAAGCCGGATGGAAATACTATCTGGATGAAGCCGAACAGGAGGCAGACGTTCAGGCGCAGCTTGAAGCGATCCGGGCAGAATACCGTACTCTCCGTCCGCAGGACATTAAGGTGATTGATCCCTGCATGGGAAGCGGTCACATCCTCGTCTATGCCTTTGATGTGTTGGTGCAGATTTACAAGAAAGCCGGCTTTAGCGAACGCGATGCCGCGCAAAGTATATTGGAGAATAATCTTTACGGCCTCGATATCGATGACCGTGCGGCGCAGCTTGCCTATTTTGCGGTGATGATGAAAGCTCGGCAGTATGATCGTCGTATCTTCACCCGGAACATCCAACCCCATGTTTACGCCATCGTAGAAAGTAACGAGGTTCGCATCCCCGCAAAGTGGCGGCTGGGTCCTGAACAGGGAATCGCTGAAAGACTTGTCTCTGAACTGAAGGACGCTAAGGAATACGGAAGTATCATTAACCTGTCCCTGACAACGGATGATCTGACGGCTTTGCAAAGACGACTCATGGAAATTGATGAAATGTCCTGTGAGGGCAATCTTATGGACATGATGGAATCCGGCGCAATTATTGATGGGTTGTTCCCGCTCGTTGAGGTTGCGGCGGTAATGGTTCAGAAATATAACGTGGTTGCTACAAATGGTAGAGGTGTAAAAGGACAAACACGAAAAAGTGCAGATTTTACGCGGGTTTCCGGGCTTCGGAGCCTTTT
>CANQTI010000131.1 GCA_947626725.1 uncultured Eisenbergiella sp. | reverse complement strand
CACGCGCGCCTTCTCGGCCCGCTGCTCCGGCGTTTCCTTCGGCATGGAATAGGCCGCCGCCAGCGGCGAAAACCCTTCGGCATCCGCGTCGATCAGCGCCAGAAAAGCCTCCTGCAGCTCGGACGCCCGCGCCTTGAGCCGAAGAATATCCGCCTCCACGGCCGCGTATTTCTTTTTGCCCGCGGTCAGGCTGCCCACCATATTGCCCAGCGCGATTCCGATAGCGCCCGCCAGTGCGGACGCGCCGCCGCCGCCCGGGACCGGCGCTTTGGAGGACAGTTCCTCTACAAAAGCTTCGCATGTTTTCTTCGCAAATTCCATCTCGGACATCCTCCCATTCGGATTTTTCCTTATTCAAGACAGCTTTCATGCAGGTCCTTTTTCACCCGGATTTCCCACATTCGAGCCGAATCACTTTTCGCGCCGTCTCCCGCTTCCAGCCGTTATCCGCATCCGATGCGCAAAGATGGCGGAAATCTCTTTCCGCCATCTCCTACGTCTTTCTCCGATTTCCTGCTGCCTATCTTATCATTCGCATCAGCAAAAGTCAATCCGATCCTTTTCCGGCCGTTCGCTGCCGTCATTTCTTCTGTATCTTACGGAGCTGTTTCTTCTGCCGTCATTTCTTCTGCGGCGGTTTCCTCCGCAGTCGTTTCCTCCGCGGCGGTTTCTTCCGTTTCCGCTTCTTCCGTCGTCTCCTCTTCCTCAATGAAGTCCTCCGGCGTCTTCTCGAAACCGCTCACGATATAGGCTGAGATCAGATAAACGTTGTCATCGCCCTCCACCTGAATATAATACTTTCCCAACAGGCTGCTTTCATTTCCCATATGAACCGTGACCGATGTCTGATCGGAAAGCGTGGCGGTCACGGTGCGAAACGGCTCCGAAAGCCCGTATTCCGAAAGATCTGACGGCGCTTCCAGCACGGTTTCCGTGGTGGCAAGACTGCTGATCCGGCTGACCAGCGTATCCACCTCCCCCTGTACGATCGCCTCATCCGGAATGGACTTTTCCTTCCACTCCCCGTCTTCCCTGGTGAAATCCAGCGATACATCGCCGGAAACCGTAAGCTCTGTCACGTCCTCTGAGGAAAAATCTGTGATCACCGTCTCCGTTTCTTCCGTTTCCTCCTCCAGATCCAGGCTGCGGATCAGAAAATAGGCACCCACACAGAGCAGTGCGGCGATCACCAGAACGATCATCTGCACCTTCTTTTTTTTCATTATCTTCTCCTCCTCCTGATCCAGATCACGATGCCGCATATCAAAGAGGCCACCGGGATCAGTCCGATAAACAGAATACCCAGACGGACGGAAGCTCCCACTGAGGCGGCGACATAATAGGTTTCATAGGATTTCACCGGGACAGAAACGCTTTCCGTCTCTCCCGACATGGCGCTCACCGCGTTGGTGAACAGCGTCAGATTGTTGTTCATCGTATACTGGTTGGTGGAATCCATAAACAGCATATCCGACGAATACAGAACAAGCTGCGCCTTTACATCCTCAGAAACCGTTCTGACCGCTTTTACGCCCACAGCGAAGGGCCCTTCCAGGTCGCCTTCCTCCTTTTCCAGCGTGGATTCCTCATCCAGACCCACCCTGGAATAAGCGTCCTGCGAGGTGGTCAAAAGCTGCGTCACTGTCACATTCTCCTGTTCCCGAATCAGAATGGGCTGCGCATAGGGCATCAGGATATAATCATAATCCGAACCGTACACGCCGGACGTCAACGTATCGGATTTCACCTCCGGAAGAAGATATACCGGACTCTGGTACATTCTTTCCGCATCCGGCTCCACGATCAGGCCGTCGCCGATGGAAAGTCCGAACCAATCGAGGACCCTGGACAGATTCGGCATTTCCTGAGAAAACAGATCCGTAAAATGCGTCTCCATCAGCAGGGAACCGCCCTGCTCCAGATAGGCGATGAGCTTATCGGCGTCGTCCTCGCCCAGATCCATGGTGGGCGCGATGACCATCACGCCGCCGGCATCCTCCGGCACGCCCTCCTGCGTTAAAAGCGCCAGATCTCCGGTATCGGCATTGGCCTTATCCAGTCCCTCCGAAAAGCTGCCGGTCAGCGGATATTCGTCATGGCCCGTAAGCTGATAGAGCACCGGTGCACTGTCGCTGGTCACATAGGCGATGGCGCTGGTCAGAAGCCCTTCCGCGTCGTAGCCGGTCACAGTGCTGGTATAAGTGCTGTAATCGTAGCTTCTTTCATAAATATCGCTGTAATCCACCACCTTGAACCGCTTGTCGGATTCCACGATCATGGAGTTTATGGAGATGGAATCGGTATAGTTCAAATAAAAGTCGGGTGATACCACCGGATCCTTATAGACCAGCTTCACATGGTCGGAAAGCTCCGCATAGCGTTCCAGCGTGGTCTTCAGCGTTTCGTCCAGACCGTTTTCCGACTGGAGAATATAGACGGTCACATCCTCATTCAAACCCTGCACCAAATTTTTCGTGGTGGCGGTCAGGGAATAGAGCTTCTCCTGCGTCATATCCAACGTGGTATAGCGGCTGGGCAGGGCCCCCACAGCCAGATTCACAAATACGGCAATGACCAGTACCACGGCGGTCATGCCGGTGCTGTAGGCACCGAACTGCAGGGTTTTCACCGAAATCTGGTAGCGGCGTTTCTGAATGGACTGGGTAGTCAGGAACAGAAAGACGACGATAATCGTGAGGAAATACAGCACCGCTTTCAGATCCAGCGTACCGCCCAGCAGCGCTTCCAGCCTTGCGGAGAAATCAAAAGCGCCCAGAATTCGGGTCAGCAGATTGCCGGTCCGGGAAATGATGGAACAAATACCGGACATCATGTACCCGACAAACAGCACCGCAAAGCTCACCACTGCTGCGATGACCTGGCTCTCCGTCAAAGAAGAGACGAACAGACTGACGGAAAGGCAGGCAAGGCCGAACAGGTAATAGACCATGATCGCTGTGTAGCTTTCTCCCACAGGAACACTGCCGTAGTTTTTCAGAATCAGCGGGAAAAGCGCCATAACCGCCACAGGTATCGTGAACACCGTCGCCATGGCGAGATATTTTCCCCAGACGATGCCTCCGATGGACACCGGTGAGGTGAGGATCAGCTGATCCGTCTTCTGTTTCCGCTCCTCCGCCAGGATGCGCATGGACAGAATGGGCGTGGTCAGGAGCAGAAGGAACAGAATGCTGGATACCGTATCCGCCACATTGCCGTCTCCGTTGAGCAGATTGACGACGAAGAAATACAGACCGGCCAGACAGACATGCGCCGCAATGAACAGCCAGCCTGTCACCGTGGTGAAGAAGGTCTTTAATTCTCTTTTATAGATCGCGATCATTGCGCATCGCCCCCTTTCTCCGCGGCAGCACGCTCCTCCGCCGTATCCGGACCGCTTTCCGCCTCCGGTTTTCCGTGCTTTCTCGGCGCTTTCTGCAGATGCTTCCGGGTTCCCGCTTTTCCGTCATCCTTTTCGCCCGGATTTCCTTCCGTCAGCTGCAGGAAGATATCCTCCAGAGATTCCTGATTCCTCTGCAGGGATAAGATCGGCATCCTGCGCTCCGCCAGGCCGAAAAACAGTTCCTCACGCACATCGCAGCCAGGCCTTTCCCAGACAGATACCTTCGTCTCCCCCTCCGGTGCATCGACAAATGCGAAATGATCTACGCCTTCCGTCTGTTCCAGGAGCGTCTGCAAAGACTCCTTTTCTCCCCGCACCGAAAGCTCCAGACAGACGGCGCCCTGCATCTTTTCCTGCAGACCCTGCGGCGTATCGCTGGCCACCAGCTTTCCCTTGGAAATGATCAAAATCTGATCACAGACCGCGCTCACCTCTGACAGAATATGGGAACTTAAGATCACCGTATGCTTTTCTTTCAGCTTCACGATCAGTTCCCGAATCTCAATCATCTGTTTGGGATCCAGTCCCACCGTGGGCTCGTCCAGAATGATCACCTTCGGATCTCCCAGCATGGCCTGGGCCAGCCCCACCCGCTGTTTATACCCCTTGGAGAGGTTGGCGATCAGCCGCTTCCTCACATCGGAAAGCTGTGCCGTACGGATTGCCTCTTCCATGCTCTCCGCTCGCCTGGCAGCCGGAATCTTTTTCAGCTGCGCTGCAAATTTCAGATATTCTTCTACCGTCATCTCCTGATACAGAGGCGGCATTTCCGGCAAATAGCCGATGGTTTTCTTGGCCTCTTCCGGCTCCTTCATAATATCATGGCCGTTCACCTTTACCTCACCCGATGTCGGGGCCAAATAACCGGTGATGATATTCATTGTAGTGGATTTTCCCGCGCCATTGGGTCCCAGAAAACCATAGATCTGTCCGTCCTGAATGGTCACTGTCAAATCTCTGACCGCATAATGATCGCCGTACTTTTTAGACAGATGCGATATTTCGATCATGACAGAATCCTCCTTCCTCATATTCTGTAAATCCCGGATGCGTATTTTGAGCACTGCAGCATCCTATCCCAATATATGTGATATTTGTGTTCAAACGGCGGGAATTTTGTGAGGAATTGATGAAGAATATGTGATGATTCTGTGAAAAGAGGACAAAAGTCCGCCCGACCCAAAAATACCCCCGGTCTTTAGCCGGAGGTATTTCCCGAATCCTTCTTTTTGAGTCTGTCACTGACGCCGCGCAGGATCAGGCTGATTCCCAAACACACCAAAGAAACCAGCAGTCCTCTTGTCAGGATGGGCCTGAGAAGACCGCTGTATTCATAGGGGTCATAATAACCGAGATGATACAGCTGAAAGGACCAGTAGATCCAGTAAGCAGTCGCCGCGAGCGCCGTGACCCAGAGAAACGCTCTTACCAAAAACAGAATTCTTACCGCTTTATTTTGCTTTTTCATCCATATACACGCAGACAGCCGCCGCGTTTTCAGACGAAAAGAACCGCCGCACAGCTTCCGGCGGCTCTTTTGTTCCGTCCGTTGAATCAGTTGTTGATCAGCTTATCTTCGCCGTTCCAGCTATAGAGCTTGCGCAGCTCCGCGCCCACCACCTCAGAAGGGTGCTCCGCCGCACGCTTGCGCATGGCGTTGAAATGAGGGCTTCCCACCTGGTTCTCCAGCAGCCAATTCTTGGCGAAAGTGCCGTCCTGGATATCGGACAGGATCTGCTTCATGGCCTTTCTGGTATCCTCGGTGATGATCTTCGGCCCGGTGATATAGTCACCGTACTCCGCCGTATTGGATATGGAATACCGCATGCCCGCGAAGCCGCTCTGGTAAATCAGGTCTACAATCAGCTTCATCTCGTGGATGCACTCAAAATATGCGTTTTCAGGCGCATAGCCCGCTTCCACCAGCGTTTCGTAGCCCGCCTGCATCAGGGCACAGACACCGCCGCAAAGGACCGCCTGCTCGCCGAACAGATCCGTCTCCGTCTCCGCCTTGAAGGTGGTCTCCAGCAC
>CANQTI010000130.1 GCA_947626725.1 uncultured Eisenbergiella sp. | reverse complement strand
AACATCATACAGGATATGGGGAAGGAGTGTAAGACTAAATTCAGCATGAATGTGGAATTTAGAAATTCATTCGAGGTCGAATGTCAATCTTCAGAAAAACCGGATGACAATTCGGGCGGTTTATTGTATAGTAAAAAAAGGATATTGCGGCGAAATTTCCGTTTTCGTATAAGGAGACGGGAAGGGAGGTTTTCGCATGAAATACAGGGAAGAGGTTCTGGCGAAGATTTTTACGTATGTCACGGTACTCCTGCTGCTGGGGATCGTGGTCTTCGAAGCGTGGATGCTCCAGTCCCGGGAAAAACAGTGTGAGGAGCTGGAGGTACAGGCCGGCGCGGCAGAGGATGAGCTGCAGAGGGAAACGGTTAAAAATGCGTCGCTGCAGACGCAGAAGGATGAGTTGGAGGCATTCCGGGCGGCCTGGGAGCCTTATACCGGCTATTTGGGGAATGAAGAGATCGAGAAAATGAGCGGGAATCTGTTTGCCAGAACCGGTCTGATTCCGCAGGAGGCGCAGGACGCGCTGGCGGACTGGATTGCGGAACAGGAACAGCTGCAGGAGGCGGCTGCGGGCGGCGGATATACTGTGGCGGATGTTCCTGTCGGGGAGGATGCGGACGTTTCCGCGCAGGATACGGACGGGTCTGTGGAAGTGGGTCCGAAAAATGGGAAGAATTCTGCTGCAGCAGGAGCAAAAAGCGAAGAGGATCCTGCCGGGAAGGATGTGTCTGCCGGGATGAAGAATGCGGAGCCTTCCGCAGGGAAGAATCCGGCCGCCTCCGACAAGGAAGAAACGGGCAATGCCGGGCGGACGGAAGCGGACAGAGACGGAGAGGAAAATCCTGAGGCAGTGGCCGACGAAAGCCCCTGTTCGCTCTGGCTGAGCTACCGAAGCCCGGAGGGGGAGCGTCTGTTCCTTCCAATCAATACCGGTTCCGGGGATGGAAGCTGTTTGATTTATACCGCAGTTTATGAGCGGCTGACGGGAGCCCGCATGGAGCTGTTGTTCGGGATCCGTTACAGCGAGCGGACCGGAATCGAACGGGATGAAAACGGACGGATCGCCTGGCGCTGCCTGGCCTATCGTCTGGCGGACAGCGGCTGGCAGGGAATCGGAACGGAACAGGAGGACGGCAAAGTGCAGTCTAAGGAGGAAGAAGCGTCGAAATGAATGTAGAAGCGTTTTATACAGAACTGGACAAATTATTTGCGGAGAACCGGCTGTCCGAGGTAGAACCTTTCCTGCAGGCGGGGCTGGAACAGGCGAAGGAAGAGAAGGATTACGGCGCGTACCTTTCGGTGGGAAATGAGATGATCGGTTTTTACCGCAGCGTTTCCCAATATGAAAAAGCTTTTGCCATTTCCGAGGACGTGCTGCTTTTGATGGAAGAGCTGCAGATGGAGGAAACCGAACATTTTGCCACCACGCTGCTCAACGTAGCAACGGCATACCGGGCCGCGGGAAAGCCGAAGGAGGCGCTGGCCGATTACGCGCGTGCGCTGAAAATATACGAGGCCACCATTCCGGCAGAGGACTATCGGTTCGCGGGCCTTTACAACAATGTGAGCATCCTGCTGGAGCAGATGGGTGAAAATGAGAAGGCCGCGGCGTTTTTGGAACGCGCCATTTCTATTGTGGAAAGGCAGCCGGATGCCCGGATGGAACTGGCGACCTCCAAAACAAACCTCGCCCTGATCTGGTTCAAGCTGAACGAGAATGAAAAGGCGAAGGCTCTGCTGGAGGAGGCTATTTCCATTTTTGAGGAAAACGAAGAAGGGACGGATGCCCACTACGGCGCGGCGCTGGCCGGGCTGGGTGAGGCATATTTTCGCATGGGGCGGCTGGAACGGGCGCTGGACTGTTACCAAAAATCGTTGGCAGAGGTAGAGGCGCATTTCGGAAGAAATGACAGCTACCGGCTTCTTTGCGGAAACTGCGCCGCGATTCTGCGCAGGCTGGGGGATACGGCGGAAGCCGAACGCTACGAACAGTTGGGACAGGAGGGAGCCGAATGAACGGCCTGGCGCTTGCCGAACGCTATTTTGAGTGCTGCGGGAAACCCATGCTCGCAGAACTGCGCGCCCGTTATCCGGCGTTAGACGGGCAGTTCTGTGCAGGGCTGGCGGGGCACGGCTCGGAATGCTTTGGCTTTGACGACGTGTGGTCGGAGGATCATGACTTCGGCCCTTCCTTTTGCCTGTGGCTGCCCAAAAGGGTATTTGATGCTTACGGAGCGGCCTGTCAGAAAGCGTATGATGCCCTGCCCGGAGAATTTGAGGGCCGTCCTGCGCGCCGGGTGACGGCTTTCGGACAGGATCGGGTAGGCGTACTCTGTCTGGAGGACTTTTATTTCGGTCTGATCGGACGGGAGACTGCGCCCCGGGATCTGTCGGAATGGATGGCGCTGCCGGAAGAGCGGCTGGCGCTGGCTGTAAATGGAAAAGTATTCCTGGATGAACCGGGCATTTTCAGCCGGATGCGCAGCGCGCTGCAGGCCTTTTATCCGGAAGACGTGCGCCTGAAGAAGATCGCCGCCAGGGCGGCCGCCATGGCACAGTCCGGGCAGTACAATTACAGCCGGCTGGCACGGCGCAGGGAGTGGACCGGCGCGTTTCTGGCGTTGGATGCGTTTATCCGCAGCACCTGTTCCATGGTCCATCTTCTGAACCGGAGGTATACGCCTTATTATAAATGGATGCACAGAAGTCTGAAGGATATGGCGCTTCTTCCGGAGATTTACGATCTGCTGGATCAGCTTACCGCGCCCTTTGACAGCCGGAGCGCGTGGGAGACGGCGCAGCCTTCGGACTTTCTGCTGGGCATCATCAACACGAAGGATACCAGAGCGGTGCTGATCGAAACGATCTGTCAGCTCGTGATCCGTCAGCTCCGGGAACAGGGGCTTTCCGATGCGCAGGATCTGTATCTGGAGGCCCATGCCCTGTCCGTCATGTCCCGGATCCGGGATCCCCGAATCGCTGGGATGCAGCTTCTGGAGGGCTGAGACTGCCTGCCCCGACGCCGCCGCGCAGCTCCTCCGGCTGTCCGTGTGCATTCCTTTTCCGGACACGCTCGCGCTCGGAGAAAAGCACAACGGATGCTAGGTTCAGCTGCGTCCTAACGGACTTGCTTCACTAGAGATGCGAAGCAGCTCTTGCACTGGTGCTTTTCTAACGGTCCGGGAAAATGGAATGCACACGGACAGCCGGAGGAGCTGCGCGGCGGCGTCGGGGCAGTGGTTCCAGTCCGGAAGGCGGATTTTTGTGAAATCATCACTTGAAACATATGTTTGGGTATGGTAGTATGAAAAAGAGGGACTTACAGTTCATCATGGGGATCCTGGCCATCGCGGCAGCTATGGCGGGCATTTTTTTTGTGTATGCGCGGACGGCCGGCGGGGATCAGGGGGCCGGGACTGTGGTGATAGAGCGGGACGGGAAAGAGATCGCTAGGTTTCCCTTGCGGGAAGACCGGACGATACGGCTGCCGGAAACGGCGGCGGAAGGCTACAATGTTTTGGAGATTGCGGATGGGCGCCTCCGGGTGGCTGAGGCTGACTGTCCGGAGCAGATCTGTGTTCAGCAGGGGTGGATCTCCCGGATCGGCGAACAGATCGTCTGTCTGCCGCATCGGTTGGTGATCCGTCTGGCAGCTAAAGACAGCAGAGGAATGGACGCGGTAGCGAGCGGCAGGGAGGCGGGTGCGGCAACGGCTCCGAACGGCAGGAGAATGGCTGCGGCTGTCGGATACAGCAAAAATGCGGATTCGGTGATGGTCGGGAACAGTGGGCAAACGGATGCGGCGACAGTGGATGACGGACCGTTCCGAAAGGAGCCTCTATGAAAAAAACGGCGGTTTTGGGAATGCTCACCTGCGCGGCGCTGATGCTGTCCTGGGTGGAATCGCTGATCGGCCTGACGCCTCCGGTTCCGGGGATTCGGATTGGGCTGGCAAATCTGATTGTGGTGTTTGCGCTGTACCGCATGGGCTGGCAAAACGCGCTCTTGATCGGCCTTGCCCGTGTGCTGTTGGCGTCTGTTCTTTTCGGCAGCCCATACAGTCTGCTTTACAGCCTTTCGGGCGCGCTGGTTTCGTTCGCGGCGATGATGCTGGCTAAGAAACACACGGGCCTGTCTATCGTGGGCGTGAGTGTCTGCGGAGGCGTTTTTCATAATATCGGACAACTGGCTGCGGCCGTGGCCGTCGTGCGGACCGGTTGGCTGATCTCCTGGCTTCCGTGGCTTCTGGCGGCGGGGTGTGTGACCGGCCTTGTGATCGGAACCGCCGCGGGAGAGCTGAACAAGCGGCTTCCCCACAGGATGGTTCCGGCGACGGATACGGGAAAGCGGCCGCGCGCCAGGGGTGAAAAGGAAACGGAGAGGGATACATGTACGCATATATGATCGGCCGGGTGGCGGATCTCTCAGAAGAGATTCTCGTGCTGGAGGTAGGGCACATCGGCTACAATATCAGGATACCGGGCAGTGTTGCGGGTATGCTGCCGCCCGTCGGGGAAGAGGTGAAGATCTATACTTATACCAGCGTTCGGGAAGACGCGATACAGCTGTTCGGCTTTCTGACGAAGGACGATTTGGAAATGTACAGACAGCTGATCACGGTCAACGGCATCGGCCCCAAGGGAGGGCTTGCGCTGCTTTCCGTCATGAGCGCGGACGAGCTTCGAATGGCGGTGCTTGCCCAGGATGCCAAGGCCATCGCCAGGGCGCCGGGAATCGGCAGCAAGACCGCCCAAAGGATCATTCTGGAGCTGAAGGATAAGGTTTCTCTGCAGGATGCGTTCGCGGCATCTGCCGCGGGAGATTCCGCAGGGGCGGATGGTCTTTCCGGTGCCGGAGATTCGGCAAAGAACGAAGCGGTGGAAGCGCTGACAGCCCTCGGTTATCCCGCGTCTGATGCCCTGCGTGCCGTCAAGGCGGTGGAGCAGGCGGATATGGACGTGGAGACACTGTTGAAGGCTGCGCTCAGAAAGCTGTAAATGAGCGGAGGATCCCATGGCGAGAACGATAGAGACAAATCTGACCGAAGAAGATATCCGCATCGAGGGAAACCTGCGTCCCCGATACCTGAAGGATTATATCGGACAGGAAAAAGCGAAGACCAATCTGAAAATCTGTATTGAGGCGGCAAAACAGCGTCATGACGCGCTGGATCACGTGCTTTTTTACGGGCCGCCCGGCCTCGGCAAGACCACGCTGGCGGGTATTATCGCCAATGAAATGGGCGTCAATATTAAAATTACCAGCGGACCCGCCATCGAAAAGCCGGGAGAAATGGCCGCCATTCTGAACAATCTGCAGGAGGGGGACGTTCTGTTTGTGGACGAGATCCATCGTCTGAACAGACAGGTGGAGGAAGTGCTGTATCCGGCCATGGAGGATTTCGCCATCGATATCATGATCGGCAAGGGGGCTTCCGCCCG
>CANQTI010000129.1 GCA_947626725.1 uncultured Eisenbergiella sp. | reverse complement strand
CCGTGAGGGGCAGTAGGCAAGCCTTTCACATTATAAACTCGAGAAAGGAGTGTCGAGACTGTCTACTCGACTTTTTTCATGGAAAGACTTCTGCTTTTGGAGGATGATGCGGGGCTGTGCGACGGCCTGATCTATGCTCTTGGAAAGAACGGATTTCGGGTGACCGCGGTTCGAACCGTACGGGAGGCGATCGGCCTTCTGGAAGATCGGGAGACACATTATGATCTCCTGCTCCTGGATGTGACGCTGCCGGACGGGTCCGGCTTTGCGGTATGCGAACGGGTGCGGCAGGCGGGGAGCGATGTGCCGGTGATTTTTCTCACGGCCGCCGATGAGGAAACCAGTGTCATTCGCGGGCTGGACGGCGGCGGAGACGATTATATCACCAAACCTTTTCGGCTGGGCGAGCTGGTTTCCCGTATCCGGGCGGTGCTGCGGCGGAAGGCATCGGCGGAACGGAGCGGGGCTGCCGGGGAGCGTGCCAGGGCTATTGGAGGGTGTGCCGGAAACGTGCGGTCCGCAGAGTGTCTGCGCCATGGGAACCTCTGTCTGGAGCCGCTGGCAGGCCGCGTTTATGCGGAAACGGAAAGCGGCCGGCATCTGCTGGAGCTGACGGCCATGGAATATCGGCTTTTGTGTCTGTTCATGCAGAATCCGGGGCGCGTGCTGACGCGGGAACAGATTCTGGACGCGCTGTGGGACGGTTTCGGCAGTTATGTGGATGACAATACGCTGTCCGTTTATGTAAGACGTCTGCGGGAAAAAACGGAAAAAGATCCGTCCGCGCCGCAGCATCTGCTGACCGTGCGGGGGATGGGCTACCGATGGGAGATATAGGGGAGCGCCGATCATTTTCGGAAAGCCGGAAAGCAGGAAAGGAGCAAAGGCATGGAATTTTTACGAGAGAAACAAAACACTGTTTTTTACCGCTTCCTCGCGGCACTGTGCGTCCTCTGGCTATTGTGCGCGGGTTTGGCCTCTGCGTTGATCCTGGGAGAAGTCCGTCAGAGCCTGCGGGAAAGGGATGCGGTCCTCGTTTCCGGTTTGCTGGCGCAGGGTGTGGAAGAGAAGACCGTGGCTGCCGCGCTCGGCGGGAAGGCCAGTGCGCAGGGATGGGATTTTCTGGAAAGGACGGGACGGGGGGAAACCGACAGCCCGGCCGCATTCCCCGGCATGAAGCGTCTGGAGCGGCTGGTGCCGGAGCTTTTTTGCGGGGGCGTTCTGCTTTTCAGTCTTTGTCTTCTGGTCGGAAGCGCCATTGCGCTGACGCGCCGGGAGGCAGCTTATCACGGGGCACAGGAGGTGGTCGAGGCGTTTTTGCAGGGCGATTTTGAAAAACATCTTCCTTCCGGAGAGACAGGCGGCTATTACAGTCTCCTTTCCGCTGTGGAAGAGCTGGCGAGAGCGCTGCGGTCCAGCAATGAGGAGGAGCGGCGGTCGAAGCTCTTCCTGCGGGACATGATATCGGATATTTCCCATCAGCTCAAGACGCCGCTGGCCGCGCTGTCTCTGTATCTGGATATTATGGAAACGGAAAGCGCCTTCGGAGGAAAAAGTGCAGCGCGGGAGAGGGCGGATGCCATGCTCCGGGGGAAGGCGGATGCCATGCTTCGGGAGAGGGCGGATGCCATGCTTCGGGGGAAGGCGGATGCTGTGCCCCGGGGAAAGGAGAATGCCGTCCCCCAGGAGATAGTGGATGCTGTGGCCCAGGGGATGGAAGATGTTGTGCCCCAGGGGATGACGGGTGCCGCTGCACAGGAGGCGCTGGCAGCTGTTTCCTCGTTTGCGGGCAGGGCGCGGCAGTCCGTGGACCGGATGGAATCGCTGATCCGGACGCTTTTGAAAATGGCTCGCCTGGATGTGGGCGGCGTGGTCTTTGAGCAGAGCCGCGTCCAGGCAGGGGATCTGGCAGAACGCGCCGTGCAGCAGCTGCGGGCGCGGGCCGGACGGGAAGGCAAGCAGATCCGTTTGGAAGGGGATCCGCGGGTCCTGGTATGCTGCGATCCGGTCTGGACGGCGGAGGCGCTGGAAAATCTGGTTAAAAACGCGCTGGATCATACGGGGGAGGGCGGCAGGATCCGGATCGGCTGGCAGACATCTCCGGGGTGTCTGCGTCTGTCCGTTTCCGATGACGGCTGCGGTATTGCGCCGGAGGACATGTATCATATTTTCAAGCGGTTTTATCGCGGCGGCGATCCCGGGCAGGGTGCGGAGGAGGGACTGGGGCTGGGACTCCCGTTGGCGAAGGCTATCGTAGAAGGGCAGGGCGGCGTTCTGAGCGTGGAGAGCACGCCGGGCCGGGGCTCCGTTTTCTCCGTCGTTTTTCCGGAGGCCTTTCTTACAAAACCGTAAGCGGGCTTTCATCTGCCCGTAAGCTTCTGTTCTTATAATAAAACTGACGCACGGATCAAAAGGTGCGCCGGAAAAACCGAAAGGAGTAAGGGAACATTGGAAATTTTGAGAACGGAGCATCTGGAGAAGGTATACGGAAGCGGCGAAACGGCGGTGCGCGCGCTGCAGGATGTGAACCTGGTTTTGCAGAAAGGAGAGTTTGCGGCAGTGGTGGGAGCCTCCGGTTCCGGCAAAAGCACGCTGCTGAACTGCATCGGCGGGCTGGACCTGCCCACCGCGGGAAAGGTGTGGATCGACGGAGAGGATCTGTTCGCCATGAAGGAAAAGAGACGGACCGTCTTCCGGCGGCAGAAGATCGGGTTCATTTTTCAGTCATTTCATTTGATCCCGGAGCTGAATGTGGAGCAGAACATTCTGTTTCCGGCATTGCTGGACTATCGGAAGCCGGACCGGGATCGGCTGGAGGAGCTTTTGGAGGTGCTGGGCCTGCAGGACAGAAGGTATCATCTGCCCGGCCAGCTCTCCGGCGGGCAGCAGCAGCGCGCGGCCATCGGGCGGGCGCTGATCATGCGGCCGGCGTTGGTGCTGGCGGACGAGCCGACGGGAAATCTGGATTCCCGGAATAGTCGGGAGGTGATGGAGCTGCTTTTGTCGGCGTCCAGACATTATCGGCAGACCGTGTTGATGATCACGCATAACGGCAATCTGGCCGCGGCGGCGGACCGGGTGTTTCAGGTGACGGACGGCGTGCTGAGTCAGCTCGGTGCGGCTTATCCGGCACAGAACGGCGGGCTGGCGGATAGGCCGGAGAAAATCGATGCTCTGTCAGACAGGCCGGGAACAAACAGCGTTCTGTCAGACAAACTGGGGACGAACGGCATTCTGTCAGACAGGTCGGAAATGAGCTGCGCTCTGTCAGACAGGCCGGGGGAATACGGCGTGCCGGAAGCGGACGGAAAGGGAGGCGGAGCGCAATGAGACATTATCTGGATCTGGTGCGCGCTGCGGCCCGGGTGCGCAGACGGCAGGGCCGGATGACGCGCTTCTGCATTTTCCTGGCGGCTGCGCTGGTAATGACGATTTTCGGAATGGCGGATATGGAGATCCGGAGCGAGCGGATACAGACCGCGAAAAGGGACGGAACCTGGCATGCGTGTCTGGCGGTTTCGGAGGAACAGGCGGCGCTGGTCCGCGCCTGGCCCCAGGTGGAATCCTCCTCCTGGTATGGGACCGTCAATTACAGTCTCGACCGGGGGTATCAGATCGACGGCGTCGATACGGTGATCCTGGGGCTTGAGCCGGAGGGGCGCGCCATGTTTCCGGGAACGACCCTGCTGGAGGGAAGCTGGCCGGAAGGAGCGGGAGAAGCCTGCTTCACCGGGAGCGTGAAATCCCGTCTGGGGGCGAAGATAGGGGATACGGTGCGCATGACACTGCCGGACGGCGAGGTGAAGGAATGGAGGATCAGCGGCTTTCTGGGAAATGTGAGCCTGCTCACCCGACAGGACGTGTTCGGCGCCCTTCTGGATATGGACGGCTTTCTGTCCCTGGGAGAAGAGGCCTTTTACAGCCGCGGCCTCTATCTGGTTTTCGGCCCGGGCTGCCCGGTGGAGCGGACGCTGCAGCAGATGCAGGCGCAGTTCGGCCTTGCGGACAAACAGATCGCCAGAAATACCAGGCTGCTGGCCCTGTTTTTGCAGAGCGCCGACAGCTATATTCTGAAGCTGTATCTGACAGGCGCGCTTCTGGCCGTGCTGGTGATCGCGGCAGGTATTTTGATGCTGACCGGCAGCATGAACAGCGACGTGGCCAGGAGGACGGAATATTTCGGCCTGCTGCGCTGTCTGGGCGCGGAACCGAAACAGGTAAAAAGGCTGGTACGAAGGGAAGCGCTGGGCTGGTGCGCGGCGGCTGTCCCTATGGCCGTCCTGGCGGGCAGTCTGGTGATTTGGATCCTGTGCGCCATGCTGCGTTATCTGGCGCCGGGAATGTTCGCGGAAATGCCCGCGCTCGGGATCAGTTCTCTGGGAATCGCAAGCAGCGTGACGGTGGGAGTTCTCACGGTGCTGCTGGCAGCCAGGTCCCCCGCGAAAAAGGCGGCCTCTGTGTCGCCGCTGACGGCGGTTTCAGGAGGCGCCTCCGCATTGGAATGGGGGCGGCAAAAAGCGGGTCGGGGCCGAAGGCGCCGGAGTTGTGGCGGCGTGGAGTGCTCTCTCGGCCTTCATCATGCCGGGGGAAGCAAAAAGAATCTGTTCCTCATCAGCGGCTCCTTTGCGCTGTTCATCATCCTGTTTCTTGGCTTCACCACCCTGATCGACCTGTTTCAGCACGGACTGAAACCGGTGCAGCCGTATGCTCCTGATCTGACGGTGAGCGCGGCGGGAGGCGGGGACTGTCCGACGAGGGAGCTGGCGAACATGCTGGAAGCAGATCCTGCCGTGAAGCGGGTTTTCGGCAGATGCTCCGCCGCCGTTTCGGCCGTTGTCCGTAAAGCGGCAGAGAGGTCTGAAGCGACAGAACATACGGCGTCATCTCCCGGGCCGGAGAGAACGGCTGTCCGGGCAGCGGAGACAGAAGTGGCCCTGCATCTGCTTTCCTATGAGGAAAAACAGTTTTCCTGGGCGCAGGATTCTCTCCTGTCCGGAAGCGTGCGGAGGGCGGAAGCAGGAGATGGCGTACTGGCTTTTTATCAGACGGATGTGCCGCTGCGGGAAGGGGATGTGCTCATGCTCACGGATCCCATGGGAATTGTGAAGGAGATCCCCGTGGCGGGGGTCCTGCGTCAGGGCCCTTTTGATCAGACGCCGGGCACGGTCAGCGTCGTCTGCTCGGAGGAACTGTTCGAGGAACTCACAGGAGAAAGCGGCTATGCGGTGCTGGATCTGCAGCTGAAACAGGGGGCGTCGGACAGCGATGCGGAAAGGCTTTGGGAAACGGTACAGGCATATACCGGACGAGAGGGTGACGAAATCGCATTTTCCGATCAGCGGCTTTCCAATGCGGAGGCAAAAGGAGCCTGGTATTCGTTCTGTATTTTTGTTTACGGTTTTCTGACGGTGATCGCTCTGATCTGTGTCTGCAGCATCGTCAACTGTATCGGCATGAGCGTGTCCGCCCGGATGCGGCAGTACGGCATGATGCG
>CANQTI010000128.1 GCA_947626725.1 uncultured Eisenbergiella sp. | reverse complement strand
CCGCATCCTGCGTATCCGCATTCACCCGATCCCAGATCTGCGCGATCTCATTGGGGTCAAAATCCGGCTTGCTGACCATAGCCAGGATTCGTCCTGTTTTCACCTCAGTGACTACGATTGCGCCCCGGTATGCACCCAGCGCGTGATAAGCAGCTTCCTGGATCCGGGAATCCAGTGTCGTGTAGACGTCGTTTCCTGGATTTTTCTTCCCCGCCTGCTCGTTCTCCAGCTTTTCCATCTCCGATATCCCGGAATTGACAAGCATATAGTTTTCCAGCGCCTCAATGCCGGTCTTGCCCTTCCCCGTATATCCTACTGCGTGAGCATACATTTCTCCGAAAGGATAACGGCGGACATCGTTTCCCTCCTCATCCTCCTCACTGAAGGCCAGGGCCTGCCCGTCCGAAGAAAAGATGGCCCCTCTTCGGTTCTCCAGCATCAGCACGCGCTGCTGGGAATTATAGCTGTTGTTGAAAAATTCCTCGTGTTTGGTAGTCTCATACCGAATCAGGTAGATGAACATACCGGCAAAAAGGCAGAGAAACAGCCCTGTGCACAGGTAAAGCTCCCGGTTGCGCCTTCTTCTTGCCCGTTTTTTCCCAAGCGCACGTTCCTGCGCGCTCTGCTCCGGGGCACTTTCCCATTCACGTCTCCCCGCGGCTCGCCCGTTTTTTCCTCTGTTTCTCAATTCTCTGTTCCTCTTCATATCGGATCTCATAAATGCCTTCCATGACAAAAACAAGCAGAATCGTGGCCATCAGACTGCTTCCGCCGTAGCTGACAAACGGCAGCGTCACGCCCGTGGACGGGATGAATTTGGTACCGCCTCCGATCGTCAGGAAAATCTGAAAAGCGAACAGGCCGGCGGTCCCTGCCGCCAGATTCCTGTAAAAACCGTCCTTTAACCCACAGGCAAGACGGATCAGCAGCAAAAAAATGACGAGACCCGTCAGCACAATTCCGATGCCGAACAGCATGCCCAGCTCCTCCACCAGCGCAGAAAACACGAAGTCCGTTTCCACATAGGGGATGTCGTCCGGCGTTCCCTTGCCGATGCCCAGCCCGAACATGCCGCCCCGGCTCATGGCGAATAAGGACTGGGTGATCTGGTAGCCCTGGCCGTCGATGACGCTCCAGGGATCGCGCCATGCCTGTACCCGCACCTGCACATGGTCAAAAAGCTTCCAGGCTGCCGCAGAAGCCCCTCCCCCGGCAACCGTCCCCAAAAAGAAATAGAAAAGATGATGCGTCGCTGCCGTGACCATCAGCACGTAGACCACGAAAAAAATCAGGGCGCTTCCCAGGTCCCTGGAGAGTACCAGGATCACCACATGAGCTGCCGCGCCGAAGCCGCAGAGAAGCACCTGAAAAAAACCGGTGTCCTGCGCCAGCAGGGATGCGATGAAAAAAACATACAGGACCTTCACGAATTCAGACGGCTGAAACGTGATGCCCGCCACCGTCCAGGACAGCTTGGAACCGTGCGTCACCTGCCCCAGCACCAGCACAGCGGCAATCGCCAAAAGCCCGGTCACAGCGTACGCCCAGCCCAGATCGCGGAGCCGCTTCCATTTTCTCATGATCCACGGCAGAAAAAGAGCCAGCACAAAGGAAATTGCCGCAATGACGAGCTGCCGAACAGCCCGGGAAAGCTCCAGCCTGGTCAGCACGATCATGCCTGCTGTCAGCATCATCAGGACATGGTTGAGCAGAATCCGATTTGTCCCCGGATAGAGCATGATCGAAAACACCGGCGCCGCTGCCGTCAGGATCAGCAAAAACGCATACAAAATCAGATACTCCATCCGCTGTGTCCGAATGACAATGGTCAGATAAGCGGCGAACTGCGTCAAAAAGAGGAAGACGCTCTGTACGCCCGCGGCCGCCTTCTGGTCCGAAACGCTCTCATAGCACAGGCCCCAGAATCCGCAGGCCAAAAACACAAAGAGAGACAGCGTGATGAAATATTTGGAATAAATCACGATATAATGGACCAAATCACTGTACTCCTTTTTGATAATGTCCCGTCGTATATTCCGCGGCCGGCGACGGAGTGCCCCGTACGAAGCAGTCAATGGCCTTCCCAACGGTCACAGCGTCCTCATCCGTAAAGTCCAGCTGCAGCGCGCCCGGTCTCTCTGCGATGATCTCATCCCGATACCGATGCAGGGACAGCGGGACCGAATTATAGACCGTATTCAGGCAGTGCACGCAATCCGCATAGACCGGAAACGCCGTTCCCCGTCGATCGATGAGTGAGCCGGCAAATTCCTGCCGGAGAATTCCCCTCGCCAGACTGTCCATATCCTGCCCGGTGCGGCATGCTCCAGCCGTCCGACGAACGCAGTTGGCGGAGATCATCATGGGGATTCTTCCGTATACCAGGCGCTCCTGACACAACGCCGGCAGCGCGCGCAGCTCATACCGGTTCAATTCGAGAGGGGCGGTATAGCTGTCTATTTCAAAATGACGCATCAGAAGTGACAGCGTTTCGGCGTTGAATACATAAAGGGGATGGGAAAGGCTGATCTTTCTCCCCCACTGTTTTGCCAGGCACAGTCCGGACAGCCCGGAAACCAGAAAACCGTCCGCCAGAGCGCCATCCGGCGTATCCAGCCATTTTTGCAGCTCCGCTTCCCAGAGAGCCGAATAGGCGCGCAGGATGACGGGAAGAGATAGGAAAAGGGTGAATTCACCGTCTGTCGATTTTCTTTTCCGGACCGCAGTAAGGAAGACGCCCGCAGACGCGTCGCGAGCCGCATCCGCGGGAAGATAAATTCGTTTCACACAAGGCTCCTGTATGGCCTCCAACCCCTGTATGGGATCCAGAACCGATACGGAAAGGGAAAGCGGTGCTTTGAACGTGCCGGCGCCTTTCTTTTCCGGCCGGAACGTTTTGCCCCTCTGCAAACACATTCCGATTCCCTCTGCCTGGCCGGGTCCTCTTTTTTCCATCCTTTCGGCTTCGGAATGTTCTCCTTCTGCCGTCCGAATCCCGTTTTTTGCACCGGTCTTTATTTTGCCTGCTGTGCCCTTTCTCTCAGATCGACCGACCATTTTCTCATACAGCGCGTCCAAAGTCTTCCGTCTGAGGCTGTTAAGGGCGGAAAGCGGCAGAAAGCACTCCCCGCAAAGCCGGACATTTACGCGGCCGGCTGAAAATGGCGAACCACCCATTTTAGAAAGCTGCCTGATGACATCCGCTTCCTGCATTGGATGGTTCTGCGCTGTCATCACTTCCGGCCCTTCCAGGCACACCCGCTCCCCACCGCACTCCGCCGTCAGGCGGATGAGGGAACCAGGAGAAAGCGCAGCGCTCAGATCGACCGATCTGGTCAATCCTTTCTTCAGCCATCTCTCCCTGACCTGTTCCAGCAATGCCGGGGCGCACCCGTTGTAGCCGGGCGCATTCGGCGTCACCATTTCCCTGCCATTGTGCCGGTGATAATATCCGCCGCAGGTTTCCGAGCGCACATACAGCCCCGAAAGCAGCTCCAGATCCGCCGGTTCGATCTTCCATTTTCCCGCCGCGCAATCCCCTTCACCATCCCGACGCTCTCCGGACACACACGCGCCTTCCTCAGACAGTTCCAGAAATCGGTCAATATACTTGCGGTAAGTGCCGGTGACCCCAGCCACGTATTCCGGTCCCTTCATCCTGCCTTCGATCTTGAAGGAATCGATGCCGGCACCGATCAGCTCCGGCAGAAACGGAAGCGTACAAAGATCCTTCAGGCTCAGGGGATAGCGCGGCACAGGCCCTGACAGTCCCCTTTTTTTTCCACTCCGCTCTGTTTTCTCCCTGCAGCGTATCTCATAGGGCAGACGGCAGGGCTGGGCACAGCGGCCTCTGTTGCCGCTCCTTCCCCCCAAAATGCTGGAAAACAGACATTGGCCGGAATAAGAATAACAGAGTGCCCCATGAATAAACGTTTCGATCTCCAGCCCGCTCTCCTTTTTCAGGCGTCCGATCTCCTCCAGAGAGAGCTCTCGAGCGGGGACAATCCGAGTGACTCCCAGCGATTTTAAGAACAGGGCGGCCCGGCTCTCGGTGACGGTCATCTGTGTGCTGGCATGCAGCGAAAGCTCCGGAAACGCCTGCCCGCAGCGCGCCAGGACACCCAGGTCCTGCACGATCAGGCCGTCCAGCCCCTCCTCATAAAAGGGAAAAAGCCAGTCCTCCAGGCCTTCCAGCTCCCCATCCTTCATCAGCGTATTCACGGTCAGATAAAGCTTCCTGCCAAAAAAATGGGCGAGTCGGATGGCCTCCCGCAGCTCCCCATCCGAAAAATTCCCGGCAAAGGCCCTGGCGGAATATCGCTGTCCGCCCAGATATACCGCATCCGCGCCCGCCGCGATGGCCGCCCGCAGGCATGCCATATCACCTGCGGGAGCCAAAAGTTCCGGCCCGCCGCTTCCCTTCCTCGCTTCCGTCTGGCATGCTTCCCGCCTCATAGCCGTCCTTTCCATTCCCCTTCCTATTCCCACCTGCAAAGGTTCCCTTTCACCTTTCGCCTGAAAAAGGGCTGTCTTGCGGACAGCCCTCTTTTTCATTCCTTTTTCTGTGTGTTGCGAAGCTGCGTCTCCAGCCGAATGATCTGCTTGGAGCTTTCCTGAAGCTCCTGCTGAGCAGAACGCAGCGACTTCTCCGTGTTCTCCAGCTTGATCTGTGCCGCCACCAGTTCGTGCTTCATGTCGTAGAGTTCCTTTTCTTTCGTCCGGATCTCTTCCTCCAGCAAGTCGATCTGCTGTTTGGCCTTAAAATAATCGTCTGCGATATTCAGTTCCAGGAGAATATGCTGTCTGTCCAGCTGCTGTCGGCGAAAATTCTCCACCTTGCTGTATTCCGCAAGCTTGTTGTTGATGTAAAAAGCGACTTTCTGCAAATATTCCTCACTCTCGTATCCGCTGAGCGTCAGAACACTGCCGCCGATCATGACCTTCGTATCCGTTTTCACCGCCATAACTCTTCTCCCCACCAGACGCGTATTTTCTATGCCTTATCCCCTGTATCGACAAAATGCCCGCCGTATTTCCTAGTGATATTATACCCTTCCGTTTCGGGAAATGCAACCCTTTCTTCCGGTCGCGTTTGCGCCCGCTGTACGCCAAATGCTCCGCGTCTTTTGAACGTTTTCACTCCGCAAAATGAGTTCCGGCCCGCACGGAAGAAGCGGCCATCAATCCGGCATGGCGATCCCCAGATGATGATAGGCCCGCTCTGTGGCCACCCGGCCCCGCGGGGTGCGATCGATAAAACCGTTCATCAGAAGATAGGGTTCGTATACATCCTCAATCGTTCCCGCGTCCTCCCCAATAGCTGCCGCAAGTGTATCCAACCCCACCGGGCCTCCCCGGAATTTATCGATCATGGTCATAAGCAGGTTCCGATCTACACGGTCCAGTCCCATCCGGTCTACGTCCATCAAGTCCAGCGCCAGCTTCGCCACGCGCTCGGTGATGACGCCGTCGTATTTGACCTGCGCGAAATCCCGCACCCGCTTCAG
>CANQTI010000127.1 GCA_947626725.1 uncultured Eisenbergiella sp. | reverse complement strand
GCTATCAAGTTCGTCGGTAGCTACGCCTATGTGGACTCTCACCACAGAACACGGGCATGCCCGTCATACAAAAACAGCAGCTGCCATTGGCAGCTGCCGCGCGATTCTCAGTTAAGGGAATCCTTTAAAGCCTTCCCGGCCTTGAATCTGGGAGTCTTGGAAGCCGAAATCATCATCGGTTTGCCAGTCTGCGGGTTCCGGCCTTCTCTCTCACCTCTCTCGGATACCTCAAAAGTACCAAAGCCAACCAACTGCACCTTTTCACCCTTCTTCATCTGTGCCGCTACGACATCCGTAAATGCCTTCAGAGCTTTCTCCGCGTCCTTTTTGGAAAGACCGGCCTCTTCTGCGATGGCAGCGATCAATTCTGCTTTGTTCATTATAGAATCCTCCTGTAAATTCTGATTTTGCATAGAAAACAAGCTTCACAGCTTTCTGCTGCTGCAAATAACAGCAAATTTTCTATCGTCACAATGAATGATCCGGCCCCTGGAATCTCCTTTTCCCTAAGCGCCATATTCTATTTATACGCGCACTCACCCGTTTTGTCAAGAGCTACAGGGAAAATGTCTGCTCCAAAAAGGCTTTTTTTATCTTTCTTTGTGCCAGAATCCTTTCCAGCTTTTCCATATTGCGTCCGGGAATCCACGCCTTTCCGCTATTATAATAAAAGTTGACGATCTTCCAGAACTTTTCCGGATAGGCGAAGCGGTAATACAGCTGCAGAGTGTCTGACGCTGAAAGCTTTTTCTCCTTTCCGTACACGTCCAAAAGCCCTCTTGCCAGCGGCACAGACCAGTTGGTCTTTTCCATAAGTTTGCGCAAAAAAAGATAGAGATCCCGCATCTGACAATCCAGTGCGAACTTTTCAAAATTAACGATGGAAGCATTCTGCGCACAGAGCAGGTTGTGATGTTGGAAATCCCCATGACAAAAAGTTCCATCCGCCTCGCATGTCCTTACTCCCAGCACCTCGCCATAGGCCTTCACATCCTCCGTCACCCGCAGCGCCTCCTCCAGAAAAAGATCCAAATGCTGCTGCAGATAAATCTCAAATGCGGTCTTCTGCCCTTTTTCCCGCAGGAAACGGCGTACTCTTTTCAACTCTCGGTTTCTCTTTTCATATTCTTCATACAGGCTCTGTGCACGCATCCCGCTTTCCGCCGCCAGCTGCGGCAGGCTCATGGCCTTATGAAGTCTGGCCAACAGCGTCATGGCAGTCCGGCATTCCTGACCGTCCTTCAGACTGCACTCCCTTCCTCCCGGCCAGGTCTTGACAATGCAGGCGTTCTGTTCCTGGTCCCTGCAAAAAAGTGCGCCCTCCTTATTGCGGCAGACGCTCTCAATCTGTGAAAAGCCGTTTTCCGCGATGCCCTCCAAAAGCTTTTCCAGAAGTTCCAGCCGAAAAATGGGACCTTTATATTCTTTCAGGATCATCCATCCTTTATTCGTTTCAAAAAGAATGGCATTCCGGCTTTTCTGTGTCCGGAGCACCTCAAAATCATAATTTTCCAGCACGCTCACCGCTCTGTCGTTCACGTAAGATTCCCTCCCAAGGCTAAGGTGATACTATCTTATGAAAGAAATCTTTCGGTTATGTTCGCCGGGGTGCGATTTTGAGAGTGTCAAATCCCCACTATCCTCTTGACCTCCGCCAGCAGATATTCGCGCGTATTTCGGGAAGGATCTTCGATCACCTGATCCAGAAGCCCCTGCAGAACATTGCCCAACTCCCGCCCCGGAGACAGCCCAACGGCCAGCAGATCACTGCCGTTTACGGCAAGTTCTTTCAGGGAAACGCAATCGCCGGCGGCCAGCACCGCCGCATGCTCCCTGCGCATGACATCGAGCTGCACCTGCTTTTTTTCCCGCTCATACGCGCTTTGGGCCCTCAAATCCGCTTCCTTCAGGTCGAACAGCGCGGGAAACAAATCCGCGCCCAGCCGGTGCAGTGCGCGGCGCATATATTTCCGGCCCGGCTCGATCTTTACATCATGCGCCCTTACCAGCCGGACCACGCGGTCCGTCGTCTCATTGTCGAATTTCAGACGGCGCAGCACCGTCCGAGCGATCCCGGCACCGGCCTCCGCGTGTCCATAAAAATGATCCACGCCCGCACTGTCTGTGGTTTTCGTCATCGGTTTCCCCACATCATGAAAGAGAACCGCCAGCCGCAATGTTCTATCGGACACACTCTCTGCCAGGGCGTGCAGCGTATGCTCTCCCACCGTATAACAGTGGTGCACATTATGCTGTTCTGTCTCCATCATCCGGTCAAATTCCGGGAAAAAAACGGCGGTCAGCCCCGTCTCATAACAGAGACGGAACCACTCCGGACGGTCGCTGCACAAAAGCTTCACAAACTCTGTTCGGATGCGCTCGGCACTGATCTTTTGCAATGTGGGTGCCAGCGTGCAAATGGCCGCCCTGGTCCCCGGCTCGATCTCATAGCCCAACTGTGCAGAAAACCGCACAGCACGCATCAGCCGCAGCCCGTCCTCCGAAAAACGCTCCGTCGGGTCCCCCACGCAGCGAATCAGACGGCGCTCCATATCCTCCGCACCGTGAAACAGGTCCACCAGCCCACCTTCCTCGCTGTACGCCATGGCGTTGATCGTGAAATCCCGACGCTTCAGGTCCTCCTCCAGGGATGCGGTGAACGTCACCTCCTTCGGGTGCCGTCCGTCCTCATATGCGCCGTCGATGCGGTAGGTCGTCACCTCGTATCCCGTCCGCCCGATCAGGACCGTCACCGTGCCGTGCCGTATGCCGGTATCCACCGTGCGGGGGAAAAGCCGCTTTACCTGTCCGGGCCTGGCCGAGGTGGTGATATCCCAGTCGTCCGGCACGCGCCCCAGCAGGCTGTCCCGCACACAGCCTCCCACGGCCCAGGCCTCAAAGCCCGCGCCCCGTAGGGTTCTTATGATGCCGGATACCTGTTCCGGCAGAGAGATCTGCACTTTTTCAGCCATCCTGCTCAGCTCCCTTCTGCCGATCCTGCCCTCTGACGTCCTCTTTTCGGAGAAAATCCGCCATTTCCTCTGTGTCCTGTTCCTTCGCATATAGCTCCACGGCGCTCCGTCCCACCGCCTTCTGCTTCGCCGCAGCTTGTTCTGTCTCACACCTCATCCACGCCCGCGGCGACATGCCGTAGTATTTTTTGAAGATCCGCGAAAAATGATACAGGTCGTGATATCCCACAGAGATCGCCGCGGTGGACGGACGCTCCCCGTGGACCTTCATCAGCTCCGCCGCTCTGGACAGGCGCAGCCGGATCAGGTATTCGTTGGGCGGCATGCCCGTCTGTCCGGAGAACAGCGCGGAAAAATAACTCCTGTCGATCCCCAGGCGGTCCGCCACCTCCTGAATGGTGATCCCGCTGGCGTATTCCGAGCGCATGCAGTGGATCGCCTTGTCCACATAGTCCGACTTTTTCTCCCCCTGCTCCAGGAACAGGCTCATCAGCTTCCACAGACAGCCGGCCAGAAACGCGCTGCGGCCGTTCTCCATCTTGTCGCAGGTGAGCATTTCATCAAACAGCACGCCCGCCTCCGGGCAGGAGATCACGGGCCGGGACAGGATCTCCGGCAGCGGCCCGTCCGCCTCAAAGCCGATCCACGTGTATTTCCACGGTTTTTCCGCATCCGCCCCGTACCAGGTCTCCATATAGGGCGGGATCACGAAGATCTCCCCCGGATTCACCTGATACGTCGCGCCGTCCCGCTGGAAGCGCCCCATACCGGAATGTACATAATGCAAAAGCCAGTGCGTGCGCACCGCCGGACCGAAGGCGTGCCCAGGCTCACAGTCCTGCCGCCCCAGCTGGACCGGATTCAGCCCGCCATAATGGGCGTCCATCACAATGACCGCTTTCATGTCCATTCCCTGTACCTCACAAAACGACAACTATTTCCCACATAAAACGATTTCCGTCCCGCCCCTTTTCAGGATACAATGTCGGTACAAGGAAAACAAGGGGGTACGATGTGAAAAATGAGCTCGATAGCTCATTTTTCACACGGCTGTTTGTGCCGGGAGCGTCACAAACAGCCTTTATGGCAGATGAGAAACCGCATTTGCGGTTCTCATCGCCTCGTCGCGCAAACGCTTCGAAAGGAGGTCATTATGAAAATCACCTTTATGGGCGCGGGAAGCACTGTTTTCGCGCGCAATGTCATCGGGGACTGCATGTGCAGCGAAGCGCTGCGGGAGAGCACCTTCGCGCTCTACGACATCGACGGGACGCGGCTGGAGGAGAGCCGGACCATTCTGGAGGCCATGCGCCAGACGCTGGGCGGGTACGGGACCATCGAGTGCTTCCTGGGCGTCGAACAGCGCAAGGACGCTCTGCGGGGCGCAGATTTCGTGATCAACGCCATCCAGGTGGGGCTTTACGATCCCTGCACGATCATCGATTTCGAGGTGCCGAAGAAATACGGCCTGCGCCAGACCATCGGCGATACGCTGGGCATCGGCGGCATCATGCGGGCCCTGCGCACCATTCCCGTCATGGAGGACTTCGCCAGGGATATGGAAGAGGTCTGCCCGGACGCGCTGTTCCTAAACTACACCAATCCCATGGCCATGCTCTCCGGCTACATGCAGCGCTATACGGGCGTACGCACCGTAGGGCTCTGCCACAGTGTCCAGGTCTGCTCCGAGAGCCTGCTGCGGGAGCTGGGGATGGAGGATAAGCTGGAGGGCCGCAAGGAGCTGATCGCCGGGATCAATCACATGGGCTGGCTTTTGGAGCTGAAGGACAGGAACGGCACGGATCTCTATCCGGAGATCAAGGCGCGGATCCCGGAGAAAATGGCGGATCCCGATTTCACGGACAAGGTGCGGCTGGACTACATCCGCAATTTCGGCTACTACTGCACCGAGTCCAGCGAGCACAACGCCGAGTACAACATGTTTTACATCAAGGACCGTTATCCGGACCGGATCAACCGATACAACATCCCGCTGGACGAATATCCCCGCCGCTGCGTCAATCAGATCGAGGGCTGGAAAAAGGAATACGCCGGACTTCTGGAAAACGGCGTGAAGGAACACAAGCGTTCCCGCGAATACGCTTCCTGGATCATGGAAGCCTGCGTGACCGGCCGCCCTTATCAGATCGGCGGAAACGTCCTGAACACCGGACACCTGATCGCCAACCTGCCGGAGGATGCCTGCGTGGAGGTGCCCTGCCTGGTGAACGGCAGCGGCGTCCATCCCTGTCATGTGGGCGCGCTCCCCGTGCAGTGCGCCGCCATGAACATGACCAACATCAACGTGCAGCTGCTCACCATCGAGGCCGCCCGCACCCGCCGTCTGGACCATATCTATCAGGCGGCCATGCTGGATCCTCACACCGGCAGCGAGCTGGATATCGACACCATCCGGAAGATGGTGGACGAGCTGATCGCCGCCCACGGGGACTATCTGCCGCAATACCGCTGAGCTTTTTCGCTCCTCCGACCGATTTTTCCGACGGACCGCCTGCGCTTTCAGGCGGTCCGTTTTATA
>CANQTI010000126.1 GCA_947626725.1 uncultured Eisenbergiella sp. | reverse complement strand
CTACTTTCCCCTGTTTGAATTATTTTTTCTTGTTCGCGATGGTTCTCCTGGGACCTTTTCTCGTCCTGGCATTGGTCTTTGTTCTCTGGCCGCGGACGGGAAGTCCCTTACGATGACGGATACCTCTGTAACAGCCGATCTCCTGCAGTCTCTTGATGTTCAGGGCAACCTCTCTTCTCAGATCGCCTTCCACCATCATGGTAGACTCGATGACTTCACTGATCCGTTTGACCTCATCATCGGTCAGGTCCCTGCAGCGTGTGTCAGGATTGACGCCTGCCTGGGCCACGATTTTGGTCGCGCTGGGCCTTCCGATCCCATAAATATAGGTCAGACCGATCTCCACGCGCTTTTCTCTCGGTAAATCAATACCTGCAATACGAGCCATTTACGTTTCCTCCATTCTGTGCGAATTGGCCTCTCTACGCACAATGAGCACAGGGCATAAATATCCTGTGCATTCTCAAAATAGTTACTAATTGACTGGGGTACCATGTACCCAACCGGCGAACCGGTCTTTCCGATACTCTCACGGACGCTCCGTGCGGACAACATGTGCTTTACGCACCGACCGCTGGCCGTATATATGCTCCTTCACACAACGATGTCCGACTTCTGAAATCAGAAGCCTTATTTCGGTATCAAAAAGTAATCTCCCGCAGCAAAATGTCTCGCAGCGTTCAATTATTTTCAAGCGGACCTTAGTAATAATCCGCTACCAGCCTTCTCACATGCTGACACGGCAATTCCTGAAACGGACTCAGCCCTGTCTCTGCTTGTGTTTGGGATTCTCACAGATAATTCTGATCGCTCCCTTCCTTTTGATGACTTTGCACTTTTCGCAAATCGGTTTTACGGATGCTCTTACCTTCATCTCCTTACCTCCTTTCAAAAAGACCGTTTTTTATTATATCATGTGTTTTTCGGGAATGCAAGGGTTTATTCCAGAAAAAACGGGAACCTTCGCAGCCGCTTCGCTTGCTGCGAAGTAGCGCAATATTGCTCGCCCTCCGGCTCGCAATATTGCTTATTTATCCCGCCAAATAATGCGTCCTTTCGTGAGGTCGTAGGGAGAGAGCTCCAACGTCACACGGTCGCCGGGCAGGATCCGGATGAAGTTCTGGCGCAGCTTGCCGCTGATGTGCGCCAGCACGCGGTGTCCGTTCTCCAGTTCCACCTGAAACATGGTGTTGGGCAGCTTCTCGACTACAGTTCCCTCAATTTCAATCACATCTGCTTTCGACATTCAAATACCTCCATCATACCTTCCGCTCATCATGCAGTCTGATATATCGCTTTATTTTCGTATCGGCATCTGCCGGATCGGCAGAAAGCGCCTCCCATTCCTGCTCAGTCATGCTGACGGAAAGGAGCCGAATATGCTTTCTGTTTTTTTTCTTCGGTCTTTTCCATGTTTTGTATACGCCATCCGCCAAAAACACGAAATCCTCTTCCTGTCCGATCACAAGATATAAGGTTTCCTTATCGTGTCCGGCGAGAGAGACGGCCAGTCCACCAACCATCCGGGTTCTCCATTCCTATAACATTGTGAGGATCTCAGGTTCTCCGTCCGTCACAAGAATCGTATTTTCATAGTGTGCCGACAGGGAACCGTCCCGCGTCACCGCCGTCCAGCCATCTTTCAGGAAATCCACTTCCCAACCGCCGGCATTGATCATCGGCTCCACCGCCAGCGTCATCCCTGCCTGAAGCCTGACGCCCCTTCTCCTCTGTGCGAAATTCGGGATCTCCGGGTCCTCATGCAGTGCGGTCCCGATCCCGTGTCCCACCAAATCCCGAACGATCCCGTATCCGAACGGGCGCACATATGCATCGATCGCCGCAGATATATCATGCAGATGCATTCCTTCCCTTGCAGCCTTGATTCCTTCAAAAAAGCTCTGTCTGGTTACGTCGATGAGCTTCTGCGCTTCCGGTGTGATCCGACCCACCGCATGCGTCCTGGCGGCATCGGAATGATAACCTTTATAGATCAGCCCCGCGTCCAGGCTGACAATGTCGCCTTCCTTAAGGATACGGGTCCTTTTGGGAATCCCATGCACCACCTCGTCATTCACCGAAACGCAGATGGATGCCGGATAGCCATGATAATGCAAAAAATTCGGCACACCTCCAAGCGAGCGGATCAGCTTTTCCCCCAGCTCATCCACCTCCAGTGTGGACATTCCCGGCCGAATCGCTTCTCCCAGCCTTGCATGTACCTCCGCAAGCCGCTTTCCGGATTCCCGCATCAGTTCGATCTCGCGAGCGGATTTGATTGAAACAGACATTCTAAAAAACCTCCGCATCTGGCAATCCTGCCGCTTTTCAGGCGAGGATCGCCCGGATCGCCCCGAACACCTCTTCCATCGGCTTCGTGCCGTCAACAGTCCGAAGCACACCCTTTTTCGCATAAAAATCGATCAGAGGCTGTGTCTGTTTGTGATAGACATCCAGACGGTTTTTCACGGTTTCCGGTTTATCATCATCCCGAAGCACGAGAGGGCTTCCGCAGGTATCACAAATCCCCTCCTGCCTGGGCGGAATGTGCTCGATATGATACGTTGCCCCACAGGTCAGACAGGCTCTTCTTCCGGACATTCTCTTTATGATATTCTCATCCGGAACATCGACATCGATGGCATAATCGATCTGATCTCCCAGCTCTGTAAGCGCCTGTTCCAGCACTTCCGCCTGAGGAATGGTACGCGGAAATCCGTCCAGCACATAGCCGCGCTTGCAGTCCTCCTGTGCCACGCGGTCCAGCAGAATGCGCACAGTCAGCTCATCCGGGACCAAAAGGCCCTGATCCATATACTTCTTCGCTTCCATGCCCAGTTCCGTTCCATTTTTGATATTCGCGCGAAAAATATCGCCCGTGGAAACATGGGGAACGCCGTACTCCTTCGCGATCATCTTGGCCTGAGTCCCTTTTCCTGCGCCCGGCGCGCCCAGCATAATGATTTTCATTATCGTATTCCTCCATGGAAACGGACAGGGACAGCGACGTATACCGCCCTGTCCCGCCCAAAATCAATCGTTTAAAAAGCCTCTGTAGTTCCGAACCAGCATCTGAGATTCGACCTGTTTGATCGTCTCGAGCAGAACGCTCACGATGATGATCAGGCTCGTTCCGCCAAAGGATACGCTGGCCCCGAACACTCCGTTGAAGAAGTAGGGGAGCACGCACACGATGGTCAGGCCGCACGCGCCGATGAAGATCAGATAGTTCAGTATCCTGTTCAGATAATCGCTGGTGGGCTTGCCGGGACGGATACCCGGGATAAAGCCTCCCTGCTTTTTCATGTTATTGGCGACCTCCAGCGGATTGAAGGTGATCGATGTATAGAAATAGGCAAAGAAGATCACCAGGACAATATACACGACCATACCGAGGGAGTACCAGAGTTCACTTGGTCTGCACCAATAACTGGAATTCAAAGCCCGAATGATATGCATCCCGATCCCAGTTCCGTTGTAGCCGGTCAGCTGAATGATCAGCAGCAGCGTCTGGAAGATGGACTGCGCAAAAATGACCGGGATCACGCCCGCCGTGTTCACCTTTAAGGGAATATAGCTGGACTGACCGCCCACCATTTTGCGTCCCTGCATCTTCTTCGCATACTGCACGGGAATTTTTCTTGTCGCATCGTTTAAAATGATGACAAGCACGACCATACCGATGATGATCGCAAGAATAACGACCGCTGAGAGCACGCGGACCGCAATGGGACCGCTGCTCACGAACTGCTCATAGAGGCTGGCGAAATCGTTGGGCAGACGGGATATGATGTTGATGGTCAGCACGATGGAAATACCGTTGCCAACCCCATTCTCCGTAATCCGCTCACCGATCCACATCAGGAACGCACTTCCCGCTGTCAGCGCCGCTATAGCAGTAATGACGTTCAGCGCATTGAAATCCTGCAAAAGTCCCTGTCTGCCGAACCCGATGGACATCGCAGTGGACTCGATCAGGGCAAGACCTACCGTTACATATCTCGTGATGGACGCGATCTTCTTGCGCCCTTCCTCTCCATCCTTATGCATCTCCTCCAGCTTCGGAATCGCGATGGTCAAAAGCTGCATAATGATGGAGGACGTGATATAGGGCGTAATGTTCAGCGCAAACAGCGACATATTCTCGAAAGAACCGCCGGTGAAAGCGTTAAAAAAGCTGAACGAATCGCCCACCTGCGCGGCGAACCAGTCAGAGAAGAAATGCCTGTTCATGCCGGGAACCGGCAGCTGGCATCCGAGTCTGACCAGTACCAGCATCAGAAAGGTAAAGATCAGTTTATTGCGGATATCCTTGATCTTGAACGCATTTTTCAGGGTAGTAAGCATTTACATCACCTCAGCACTTCCACCAAGCGCCTCGATTTTTTCTTTTGCGGATGCACTGAATGCATTTGCTTTCACATCGAGCTTCTTGGTAAATTCTCCGTTTCCAAGAATTTTCACACCGTCTCTGGGGTTCTTCACAATGCCCCTCTCGAGCAGGGTTTCAACAGAAACTGTCTCTCCGTTTTCAAATACTTCCAATGCGCTCAAATTGATTGCGACGATGTCCTTCGTGTTTCTGTTGGTGAAACCTCTCTTTGGAATACGTCTGTATAAAGGCATCTGGCCGCCTTCGAAGCCGATCCTGGGCGCGCCGGAACGGGCTTTCTGACCCTTATGTCCCTTGCCCGCCGTCTTGCCGTTGCCCGAACCGTGTCCGCGGCCCCTTCTGAAATTGTTGCTGTGTCTGGAGCCTTCCGCCGGCCGTAAATTAGATAATTCCATTTCCTGATACCTCCTTACCTTAAGCTTCTTCCACTTTCAGCATATATCCGACCTGCTGGATCATACCTCTGGTAGAAGCGTTATCAGGCATGATAACCGTCTTATGCATCTTCGTAAGGCCCATGGCCGCCACCGTCGCCCTGTGTTTGGGTACAGCGCTGATGGGGGATTTGACCAAGGTGATCTTTAATTTTTTCTCGTCCATTTTCTATTCCTCCCTTACGCCATGATTTCCGCTACGGATTTCCCGCGTTTGGCTGCCACTTCTTCGGGAGTCTTGATCTGCTCCAGGCCCTGAAGCGTCGCAAGAACCACATTCTGCTTATTGGTGGAACCAAGAGCCTTCGTACGGATATTCCTGATGCCGGCCAGCTCACACACGCTGCGGGCAGGACCGCCGGCGATGATACCCGTACCTTCGGGAGCCTTCTTGAGCAGCACGGTCGCGGAACCATACTTGCCAAGGAAATCATGTGTGATGGAATTGTTCTCATCCATCGCAACGGTGATCAGATGTTTGGACGCGTCCTCCTTGCCCTTGCGGATCGCCTCCGGAATTTCTGTGGATTTTCCAAGTCCGACGCCAACGTGACCGTTGCCGTCACCCACTACAACCAACGCCGTGAAACGCATGTTGCGGCCGCCCTTTACAACCTTGGTAACACGTTTGATGGAAACTACTTTTTCTGTCAACTCCAGATTCGTAGTATCAATGATCGTTCGTCTCATCTGTTGTGTTCTCCCTTCCTAGAATGTCAGGCCAGCTTCTCT
>CANQTI010000125.1 GCA_947626725.1 uncultured Eisenbergiella sp. | reverse complement strand
AAAAGGGGAAAAGAAAGAGGGAGCCGCCCGGCAAAAATGCTTGCCGGGCGGCTTTTTGTGTGCTAACATGAAACCGACGCGGGCGGGATATCAAACCGGAGAGCGCGGGAAAGACAGCCGGAAATACGGCGGATGCGGCGCCATGCGCGGAGCAGGGAAGGGAACAGGACATGTATATCATTGCGGGGTTGGGGAATCCCACATCGGAATATGAAAATACGAGGCATAATGTCGGGTTCGCCGTCATAGATATGCTGGCGAAGAGACACGGTATCCGCCTGAATGAAATGAAACATAAGGGCCTTCTTGGGAAGGGCATGATCGGCGGCGAAAAGGTGATCCTGGTCAAACCCCTCACCTATATGAACCTGAGCGGCGAGTGCGTTCGGGCGGTGCTGGATTATTATAAAGCGGACTGTACCACGGAGCTCATCGTTATTCATGACGATATCAGCCTGGAGACAGGGATGATCCGCATCCGAAAAAAAGGGAGCGCGGGCGGACACAACGGACTGAAAAACATCATTCTCCATCTGGGAGGCGAGACTTTTCCCCGGATCAAGGTCGGGGTAGGGGGAAAGCCGGACGGGTACGATCTGGTCAACTATGTGCTGGGACATTTTACCAGACAGGAAAAAGCGCTGATGGAACAGGCGGAGGAAGAAGCCTGCGACGCGGTGGAAGTGATGCTGACGGAGGGCGCAGATGCGGCCATGAATCGCTTTAATCGCAAGGCGCATGTGCAGGGGTGTGGGAATGAAGGTATTGATGGCTCCTCTGCGGGAGCTGGCGGAGTTTGAGGAGGCGAGGACACTCCTGAAGCGGGGGCGTCAGGCAGGCTTCTCCGGTCTCTATGATTCGCAGAAGCTTCATATGGTTTACGGATTGAGCGATGGTTTTTTTCAAAAAATCATCGTTACTTTCAGTGACAAAAGGGCGCGGGAGATCTGTGAAGAGTACCGCTTTTATGAGCCAAACGTTCTGCTGTATCCGGCCAGAGACCTGATCTTCTATCAGGCCGATGTGGCGGGCGGGGCGCTGACGCGGGAGCGGATGATTGTGCTCAAGGCGCTTCTTTCGGAAAGCCCGGTGACGGTGGTCACGACTGTGGCGGCCCTGATGACGCCGCAGGTCGCGCTGCGTGAGGTGGCATCGCAGCTTTTGTGTTTTGATATGGATTCTGTGATCGATGAGGATCGCCTGGCCGAACGGTTGGTGGAGATGGGATATGAGAAGACCTGGCAGGTGGAGAAACCCGGCCAGTTTTCTTTGCGGGGCGGTATTGTGGATATTTTTGATATGACGGAGGAAAATCCCTGCCGGATCGAGCTGTGGGGGGACCGCATAGAGTCTATCCGCAGCTTTGACGTGCTTTCCCAGCGTTCCATCGAGACGCTGCAGCGTGTGCGGATTTTTCCTGCGGCGGAAATGATGCTGTCTTTGGAACGGATGCACGACGGTTTTCAGAAAATCGAGAAGGAGACGAAGCAGTTTTCCGAAAAGCTGATGAAAGCGGGAAAAACGGAGGCCGCGGCCAGGATTAGGACCCATATCAAGGAGATAAAGGAGGGAGCCAACCTGCTGGCCGGCGTGGTGAATCTGGAGGGGTTCATCCGTTACTTTTATGAGGAAACCGAATCTTTTCTGCAATTCTTTGACCCCGCGCGCAGCGTGGTGTTTCTGGACGAACCCAAACGGCTGTGTGAGACAGCTGATGCGTTGGAGGCGGAGTTTCGGGAGAATATGACCCAGCGGCTGGAGAAGGGTTATATCCTGCCGGGCCAGGCCTCGCTTTTGTGTCCGCTCAAGGAGATCGCCGCTTATCTGGGGCGTTACAGGGCCGTGTCGCTGGCTTCCATCGACGCGAAGAACAGTCTGTTTAAGCCGGAACAGAAATTCGAGATCGCGGTGCGCAGCATCGCATCCTATAACAACAGCTTTGAGGCGCTGCTGAAGGACCTGAAACGGTATAAAAAAACCGGCAGCAGGGTGCTTCTGCTCTGCCCTTCCCGCACCAGAGCCAGACGGCTGGCCGCGGATCTGCGGGAGCAGGAGCTTACGGCCTTCTATACGGAGGATGCGGACCGGGAGGTGCAGCCCGGCGAGGTGGAGCTGTTTTACGGGCATGTGGAAAAAGGTTTTGAATATCCGCTTTTGAAATTTACGGTCATTTCGGAAGGGGATATTTTCGGCACGCAGAAAAAGAAAAGGCGGCATGTCAAACAGTATGAAGGCACGAAGATCCGGGACTTCGAGGAACTGAAGGTCGGAGATTATGTGGTGCATGAGACGCACGGCCTGGGTATTTATCAGGGGATTGAGAAGGTGCAGGTGGAGGGAACCACCCGCGACTATATCAAGATCACCTATCGGGACGGCGGCAATCTGTATGTGCTGGCGACAGGGCTGGATGTCATTCAGAAGTACGCTTCTGCGGACGCATCCAAAACGCCGAAGCTGAATCAACTGGGATCGCCCGAATGGACGAAGACAAAAACGAAGGTCCGTGCGGCGGTGGACGAGGTGGCGAAGGATCTGGTGGAGCTTTACGCCGCAAGGCAGCAGGGAGAGGGATTCGCGTTTTCCGAGGATACGGTATGGCAGCGGGAATTTGAGGAGCTGTTTCCCTTTGAGGAGACGGAGGATCAGCTGGCGGCGATTGCTGCCACCAAACGGGACATGCAGAGCAGGAAGATCATGGATCGGCTGATCTGCGGCGATGTGGGTTATGGAAAGACGGAGATTGCCATCCGAGCGGCGTTCAAAGCGGTGCAGGACAATAAACAGGTGGTATTCCTGGTGCCCACAACGATCCTCGCCCAGCAGCATTACAACACCTTCCTGCAGCGGATGAAGGATTTTCCGGTTCGAATCGATCTGATGTCCCGTTTCCGCACGCCGGCCCAGCAGAAAAAGACGATTGAGGATTTGAAAAAGGGGCTGGTGGACATTGTGATCGGGACGCACCGGGTATTGTCCGGGGACATGCAGTACAAGGACCTGGGTCTTCTGATCATCGATGAGGAACAGCGCTTCGGCGTGGCCCATAAAGAGAAGATCAAGAAATTAAAGGAAAATGTGGATGTGCTGACGCTGACGGCAACGCCCATTCCCCGTACGCTGCATATGTCTCTGATCGGAATTCGGGATATGAGCGTGCTGGAAGAGGCGCCGGGGGACCGTCTGCCGATTCAGACTTATGTAATGGAATATAATGAGGAAATGGTGCGGGAGGCCATATCCAGAGAGCTTTCCAGAGGCGGACAGGTATATTATGTACATAACCGTGTGAACAATATTGCGGATGTGGCAGCCAGACTGAAACAGCTTCTGCCGGAGGCCAGTATCGCTTTTGCACACGGGCAGATGGCGGAGCGGGAGCTGGAGCGGATCATGTACGATTTCATCAACGGTGAGATTGATGTGCTGGTATCCACTACTATCATCGAGACTGGGCTGGACATTTCCAACGTGAATACCATCATCGTCCAGGATTCCGACCGGATGGGTCTGGCGCAGCTCTATCAGCTTCGGGGCAGGGTGGGACGTTCCAGCAGGGCAGCCTATGCCTTTTTGATGTACCGGAGAGATAAGGTGCTGCAGGAGGTGGCGGAGAAACGCCTGGCCGCTATCCGAGAGTTTACAGAGCTGGGCAGCGGTTTTAAAATCGCCATGAAGGATCTGGAGATTCGTGGGGCGGGCAATCTGCTGGGGCAGCGCCAGCATGGGCACATGGAGGCCGTAGGATATGATCTGTACTGCAAAATGCTGAACGAAGCGGTCCGGACACTGAAGGGCGCTGTGGATGTGCCGGACTTTTCTACCACGGTAGAATTGGAGGTGGACGCTTTTCTTCCTGCCTCCTATATCGTAAATGAACAGCAGAAGCTGGATATTTATAAAAGGATCGCCGGCGTTGAAACGGAGGACGAGCGGGATGAGATGAAAGAGGAGCTGCTGGACCGTTTCGGCGCTGCGCCGAAATCGGCGGATAATCTGCTGCGAATTGCCCTGCTGCGGTCCAGGGCGCACCAGCTTTATATCACGGAACTGAAAGGACGGCCGGGAGAGATCCGGTTTCTCTACCGGTCTGATGCCAGGGTGCACGGAGAAAGGGTCCCGGATTTGCTTGCCCGGCATCGGGGCATGCTGCAGTTTTTCCACAAAGGAGAGCCATCGTTCGTGTACCGTTATAAACCCACTGGATTTGCGGAGAGCAGGGCGGAAGAACTGCTGCGTCTGGCGGAGGAACTTGCGGCAGACATGAAACGGTATTTGTTGTAAGGCTGTGGGAGCAGCGCGGAGAAGGAGCGGCATGGCTTATCAGATCGATTTGCGCGGAAACTGGGGACTGCGTCTGGACCGTGAGAAGAAAGGGATCGAAAAACATTATTTCCTGGAAAAATTCCCTGCCTCCATTTTCCTGCCTGGAACGACGGCAGAGGCCGGGTACGGGACATATAATCCAAAAAGAGAAGCAGGGACATTGACGGAAAGTTATCCGTTCGAGGGTTATGCCTGGTTCGACAGGGAGATCAGCCTGCGGGTTCCGGAGCCTGGTCAGAGCGTTTGGCTGCGGCTGGAACGGACCAGGATTTCGCACGTTTGGCTGGACGGACAGTTCGTGGGAAGTCGGGACAGCTTTGCGGCAAGTCACTGGTTTGATTTGACAGCCGCGCTGAGGGAAACCGTTCCCTCCGGGACGACAGGCTCCCGCCGCCTGGTTGTTATGGTCAGCAATGTGGGTTACAGGGCGCCGGGCGGCCATATGACTTCGCCTGATACGCAGACAAACTGGAACGGTATTCTGGGAGAGATCGCGCTGTACTGCTGTGATGGCGTGAGAATTTCCGACGTTCAGATAACGCCCGATCTGGGCAAAAGAACGATCGGTCTGCGGTTCGCCGTTCAGAATGACGGAGCGGCCGCAGAGGCGGCGCTGCGGCTGGCCTGCGGGCGAGAGCGCGGGGAGGCGGCGCTGCGGCAGGACGACGGGCGGGGCGAAGGAGGAACGAAACGGCGTTCGACTTGCGGACGGGATATTGAGGAGACGGCATTGCGGCCGGCAGACGGCGGGGAGGCCGCAGGACGGGAAACGGAAGCTTTGGCAGAGGAGTTTGCAGCGGAAAGAACGCTGTTTCTGGATGCTGGCGAAAACCGTTTTTCTTTGACGGTGGAGATTCCCACGGATTTTCCGCTGCTGCCCTGGAATGAATTCACGCCGAACCTGTATCGGACGGAGCTTTTGGTGGAGATGAAGCAGCCCGCCGCCGAGGTCAGAGGGCAGGAGGCCGGAGGCGGAAAAGGGAAAACGCCCGCCGTGCGGTCCGACCGGAAGCGTGTCCGGATCGGTTTTCGGGATCTGCATACGACACGGACATCACTCTGGCTGAACGATCTGCCCATCCTTTTGCGGGGAAGGCACGACGGGATGGTATTTCCCCTGACCGGCCATGCGCCCATGGAGAAGGACGCCTGGCGAAAGGTTTTCGCTGTGTCGAAGGAGTACGGCATCAATCATCACCGCTTTCACACCTGCTGTCCTCCGGAGGCGGCGTTCGACGCCGCGGACGAGATGGGGATCTATCTGGAGCCGGAGATCCCTTTTTGGGGGACGGTGGCCGCGAAAGGCGAACCGGAATATGACGAAGAGCGGCAG
>CANQTI010000124.1 GCA_947626725.1 uncultured Eisenbergiella sp. | reverse complement strand
TAAAAAAAGCAAGGGAAACCTTGCAAAATAAGGAAAAAATTTAATTGGGATTAGTCAGCAAGTGGCAAACTCGGGATGGATTTAAAAATATTCTTATCTTTTTGGTTGACTTGTGCTATACTGCTATTTATAGTATTGCTCTACGGTTTTAATTTAAATCCGTTGGAAGCACCATGTCCGGAAGAGCATGTTCAAATAAATTTTATAGGAGTTAGCCTATGAATAAGGACAAGGTCGGCATATACGCCAGCATTCTGATCTATTTATATCTTGCTCTGCCTGTGATTATCTTTATGGCTGGCTGGTTAAAATGGTATTGGGCACTGCCTTTTTGTTTGCTGACGGTGTATGCCTGTATCCGGGGCTTTACGGAATCTGTCAGGACGCGTTGCCTTGCGATAAAAGGACGGGTTAATTGGAAGACGGTGCTTGCCGTATTTTTTTTGATCGTTCTGTGGGTGTTTTTGTCCGGCGTAGGGGGGTTTTGTTATCAGAACAGTGATCATGCGGTACGCAATGCCATATTTCGGGCATTGGTGGAGCGCAGCTGGCCGGTGATTTCCTATAACGGGAAGAGAGGGCTGATTTATTATATCGGTTTTTGGCTGCCAGCGGCATGCATTGGAAAGATTTTCGGTCTGGAAGCGGGATATGCGGTGCAGCTGATATGGGCGGTTTTGGGTGTTTTTATTACATATTACCTGATCTGCGTATATCGTGGAAAGACGGATCTGCTGCCGATTGTATTTCTGATCTTTTTCAGCGGTCTGGATTATGTAGGGACATGTATCTATGCCGGGGAAGGAATGGACTTGAGCCTGGCTGCTCATCTGGAATGGTGGGCGGAAAATATCCAGTTTACTTCCACGACGTCGCAGCTGTTTTGGGTGTTTAACCAGGCGATTCCCGCCTGGGTGGCGACGATGCTCATTTTGGTACAGAAGAACAGCAAAAGCATGTTGTTCCTTTTAGCCCTGAGTATGCTGACCTCGACGATTCCCTTCGTGGGGCTGATTCCGATTGCCATTTGCCTGTACATCAGATTTGTAAGAGAAGACAGAAGCCGCTGGAAGGAAGTTTTTACCTTTCAGAATGTTGTCGGCGTTATCGTGATAGGCGGGGTGTCTTTTTTATACCTGATCGGCAATATATCCGGAAATGAGATCGGGCAGGCGGAAGTGAGCGCGGTTTCCGCAGAGCCGGCGGCGGTTCTGCTGCGTTATTTGCTGTTCTATTTCCTGGAGTTTGGAATTTATCTGTGTTTCATCTGGAAATACCGCAGAAAGGATCCGCTTTTTTGGCTCCTGATCGGTATTCTGACAGTTTGTCCTCTGATCAGAGTGGGAAGCGGTGCAGATTTTTGCATGCGTGCGTCAGTGCCGGCGCTGCTTGTGCTGATGATTTTTTGCATGGAGGCGTTTGAAAAAAGACGGCAAGATGGGAAAAGGGGCGTTTTTGTGGCTTACTGCGTTGTTTTGCTGCTGGGTGCGATCACTCCCTTTAATGAGATTCACAGAACGATAAAAACGTCTGTACAGAGGATTGCGAACGGGGAAGCGCTGAGACATTGGGAGGTCGGGATTGAGGGCGATATATTAAAGAGCGGTAATTTCTCCGGAGAGACAGATGGTGTTTTTTATCGCATTTTGGCGAAGCCATTGCTGGTAATTGATGAGGATTGGGATGGCGAAATCACGAATGAAGATTAAAACGATTTGGGAAACCGGAAAATACGGTTGTCTAAATCCTAAATTATACTGTCCAATAGCAGACAAAAGGGGCTGTCGGAAAATATGCAGCCATAAAACAGGGAGGTACGGGAACCAACTGGTTTCATATCTCCCTGAAATTTTAAAAAAAGAAAAAGATGGTCAAAACCATCTTTCTCTTTATGTACACCTGGCGGCGCATATTTTCTTACCCCCTGACGGCCAATCCTTTCAGCCGGGTGAGTGCGCTTTTGACCGGCGGCAGCAGGAGCAGCACAATGGTCAGAATCATCTCCGGAAGAATATAGCTCATGTTGTAGACGGTAGATGCCCAGATTGCTGCGATGTTTGCCGCGGGACCGCCCGGAACATAGGTGGTGTAGAAGATGTAGCCGGAGATCTCATGGGTCAGCAGTCTGCCCAGGACGCCGATGATATAGCCCTTGAGCAGGCCGTTTTTGGATTTCCAGAAGAAACCGGACAGCCCCAGTGCGCCGAAGGCCAGCGGATAGTCCAGCAGCACCTGAAGCGGATGGACCACATAGGGGCCGGTGATAAACTGCAGGATACCGTAGGCGAAAGCGGTGATCAGGCCGGTGGCCGGTCCGTACCAGTAGCCGATCAGGCAGATGACCAGCATGGAAAACAGCGTGATGGATCCGCCGTTGGGCAGGCTGGGCAGCTTGAGGACGACTGAGATTACCGTGGCCAGCGCGATGGCCATGGCGCAGAAAACGAGTTTTCTGGTGGTGAAAGCTTTGGTCTTGTCTGACATAAAAAAACCTCCTTGTTTGCACAGGAGGGGATATCGCTTTTTGCGGTTCGATTCAGACAAAATATCGGATCATTCCCGATGGTCTGTATCCTTCGGCCGCAAAAATCTGCCTCCCTCCGCCGGTATTATCCGGTTCAGGTAGTGAGGGTTAGAAAAGAAAATCTCCATCCGATTTTCCTTTCAGTCTCAGCAATAAGCTCCCCTGGCGCTGAATGATGACAGCGGGAAGGCCGACTTGCGCGCCCGCCGCTATTTTCCCGGAGACATTTTCTCCGGCTGTTTATTACTATAACTGTTGTTGGTCTGTTTGTCAATCCCACATGAAGAATATCGGAGTGTCCAACAGGAAGGAATATTGGGTCTTCTAATTCGGTTTGGGTCTGACCCTGGCGGGATGCCGGCAATAGCCGCGGCATTGCATTTCACAAAATTTTCATGGAAGATAGCGGGAATTTCTGATATGATAAGAGGGAATACAAAAGATATCGCAGATAAGCGGTATAGATGAGGTGAAGAGATGTTTCCCTATATTTTATTTGATCTGGATGGAACGGTGAGTGATCCCAAGGAGGGGATTACGGCGAGCGTTCAGTATGCGCTTAGAAGCTTTGGCATAGAAGAACCGGATAAGGATAAGCTGGAGCCTTTTATCGGACCGCCGCTGACAGACAGCTTCATGGAGTTTTATGGCTTTAGCAGGGAGCAGGCGGAAGCGGCTGTTGTGAAGTATCGGGAGCGTTTTTCCGTGACGGGGAAATATGAGAACAAGCTCTATCCGGGCATGGCGCAGCTTTTGGCCGGACTGCAGGGTGCTGGAGCACATTTGGCGATCGCATCCAGCAAGCCGGGGGTGTTTGTGGAGGATATTCTCGCCTATTTCGGGATACGGCAGTATTTTGAGGTCGTGGTGGGCAGTGAATTGGACGGAACGCGGGCGCGAAAAGAGGAAGTGGTAGAGGAGGCGCTGCGCCGCCTTGGGGGGCCGGATTGTTCCCAGGTGGCGATGGTAGGCGATCGGAAGTTTGACATTGAGGGGGCCAGGGCCATTGGCGCGCACAGCGTTGGGGTCACATATGGCTATGCGGGACCGGGAGAGCTGCAGGCGGCCGGAGCGGAGATCCTTGTGAATGATGTGGAGGAGCTGTGGTATGCGTTAATGAGAGGGGGACCCGGACCAGGCGGGAATCCGTATGCGGAGCGAGGCCAGGCGTCTGCGCCGGGCGGGAGCCCATATGCAGGGCAGGATCGGGCGTCTGCGCCGGGCGGGAGCCCATATGCAGGGCAGGATCAGGCGTCTGCACCGGGCGGGAATCCGTATGCAGGGCAGGGACAGTCCTCAGCCCATGGGGCGTTCTCCGGAGAGAGGGATGGATATTACCATGACCGTTATCGGGGGACGCAGAGCAGAAAGCCGGAAACGCGTCTCCAGCAGGGCGTAAAAGCCGTTGGGGTCAGCGCTCTGGCGATAGGGCTCTATTTCATTGTGACGCTTTCGGTCAGCATGATCCTGCTGATTGTCGGGGCTGTGTTGGAAGGGATCAGAAACGGCGGAAATTTTGGGGGATTCCAGCTGTATGTGGACGACATGTGGCTGAATCTGGGCAATGCTTTGGGAATTGCGGCAGCCTTTGCGGCCTGTTTCGGTATTTGGCATAAGCAGGTGCGATTTCGGCCCGCAGGCCCCATCGATGGGCTTTCCCTGCTTCCTATGGGGATTCTGGCCGCTTCCCTTTCTGTAGGGGCGAACGGCCTTTTATCTCTGGCGGAGCTTTACCGATTTTCCCCTACATTTCAGGAAGTGTCGGATATGCAGATGTCTGTTCCGATTTGGCTGGGCATTTTGTCCTATGCGATTTTGGCGCCTTTGGGAGAGGAGTTTTTATTCCGCGGCGTTGTTTACGGACAACTGCGGAAGGTGTGCAGCGCGCCGGTGGCCATTGCGGTTTCTGCGTTGGCATTTGGGCTGTTTCATGGCAATCTGGTGCAGTTCGTATACGCGACGCTGCTCGGCGCCGTGATGGCGCTGGTGAGGGAACTTTACGGAACACTGTGGGCGTCCGTCGTGTTCCATGCGATAGCGAATCTGTTTGTATATGTTGTGTTGGATCTGTCGCCTGTGGGAGAGGCTTTTGTAACGGCTCCGGCGACCCTGTTTTTCCTGGGAATTTCTGCGGTGTGCCTGGTTTTCATGGTGATATGGCAGAAAAAGGCCTCCGCATAACGGCTATGGAAACGGGCCGCCCGCAGCAGGGGCCGCCCATCTGAAGATACATCGCAAAAGAAGCTGCATTTCTGAACGGGCGGCCTGCAAAACAGGCCGCCCGTTTAAAACGGTACAGAAAATCAAAACCGTCCGGCTGCTGTTTTACAGCAGCTGGATGCCGTGGCGGAGCGCTTCTTCACGGACCTCGTTTGGCCAAAGGGAGCACTGCACCTCTCCGATGTGTGCTTTGCGCAGAAAGAACATACAGATTCGGGATTGTCCGATGCCCCCGCCGATGGTGTAGGGCAGTTCCTCGTTCAGGATCGCCTTCTGGAAAGGGAGCTTTGCGCGTTCCGGGCAGCCTGCTTTTTCCAGTTGGGACAGAAGCGCGTCCCGGTCCACGCGAATGCCCATGGAGGAAAGCTCCAGGGCGATGTCCAGCACGGGATAGTAGACGATGATATCGGCGTTTAAGCTCCAGTCATCATAGTCGGGGGCGCGGCCGTCGTGCTTTTCCCCGTTTTCCAGCAGATCGCCGATCTGCATCAGGCAGACGGCGCCTTTTGCCTTGGCGATGAAGTATTCCCGTTCCTTCGGCGTATTATCAGGGAACATATCTGCCAGCTCCTGCGTGGTGATGAAGAAGATATCCTTTGGCAGGATTTCCTCGATATAATCATATTGGATCGCCATGTAGAGCTCGGTCTTGCGCAGCGTCTTATACACGTCCCGCACCACGGATTTGAGCGTTTCCATGCTGCGTTCTTCTTTGGAAATAATCTTTTCCCAGTCCCACTGATCTACAAAAATGGAATGGATGTTGTCTGTGACCTCATCCCGGCGGATGGCGTTCATATCGGTATAAAGGCCCTCTCCGTGAGAAAATCCATAGTCCTTCAGGGCCTGGCGTTTCCATTTCGCCAGAGAATGCACGACCTCCGCTTCGTAGTCGCCCTGTTCCTTGATGCCGAAGGAAACGGGCCGCTCTACGCCGTTTAAGT
>CANQTI010000123.1 GCA_947626725.1 uncultured Eisenbergiella sp. | reverse complement strand
AATAAAGCGTCACCGAAATCGCCAGACTGTATATGCCCAAATCCGTATAGATCAGAAGCAGCGCAGCCACCGCGGACTGAACGGCCAGCGCGACCAGCGCGTTCGTGACAGGTCTTGTCACCTTTCCCACCGCCTGCAGAATGGAATTGCTCAACGTAGAAAGACAGAAAAAGACGATGCTCATGCCCAGCGCCGCCAGCAGCCATCCGGCCAGCTTCACGCTCTCCTCGCCGGTATTGTACAACAGCCGGACAATAGGCCGGGACAATACAGACATCCCCACTGCGGCCGGAATGGCGATGAACATGATGGTCTTGATCGCTGTCTGGATCTTTTTTCGCACTTCTTTTTTATTTTTTGTTTCAAAACTGGCCGCGATACTGGGAAGTATTGCCGAGGCCATCGCGGACGCAATCGCCACCGGAATATTGGACAGTCCCACTGCCTCAGTATCATAGATCCCGTTGATGCGCAGCGCTTCTTCCTGCAAAACGCCATGGACAGACTGGATCAAATTCAGATAGAGGGTCTGGTTAATAAGTGAACTGGCGTTATAAGCGCAGGTACTCAGAAGCACAGGCGTGACCATATATAGGATGATCTTCACAATCTCTCCGTTGGAAAGCAAGTCTTCGGAGACATCCCGCTCCACACGCCGACGAATGATTTTCCGGTTAATCCGATACAAAAAAAACATAAACAGCAGGGCGGAAAGAACACCAACGCCAATCCCCAGCGCACTCCCCACTGCCCCCCAGGCTGCCTGCGTCTGCATATCCGCCTCAGAAAAAATATGCATCAGAAGCCACGCCGCGCTCAGGCTCACCGCCACATGCACGATCTGCTCCAGCACCTGGGACACGGAGGTCTGCACCATGGTACGGTTGGCCTGAAAATAACCGCGCATCACCCCCAGCAGACCAGAGAAAAAAATGGTGGGCGCCAGCATCCGCAGCACCATCGCGGGTTTTTCCGGAAGGAGCAGACCCGCACCGAAAAAAGCGAACAGACTCGCCGCGCCGCCCACGATGACCACATAAAGAAGCGCGACGCGGAAAATGCGCTGCGCATTTTTATACTGCCGTACCGCAAGCCGCTGAGACACTACCTTGGAGATCGCCGCGGGAATGCTGTAGGATGCGATCAGCAAAATCATCTGATAATAGCGATATGCAGGCGTATAATAACCGTTGCCGGTCTCCCCGATGATATGGGTCAGCGGACTTCTGTACAAAAGCCCGATAATTCGGCAGATAATGCCTGCCGCCGCCAGGATACCGGCTTGTTTTACAAAGGATTCACTCCTGTTTTTCTGCGCCGTCATAAATCATCCTCTTTGCAGGTTGATCCGTCCTGTTTATTCCGATAGACAGAACGTGTTCAGATAGTCCAGCCGCCGCTCCACCACTTCCAGCACGAAAATATCAGGATCCTGTTCCTCGATCATGGACTGCTGGAAAAAGCCGTTCCAATGCGGCATATAGGTATCCCGAAAGCTGCTGGCCAACACGCCCGCCATTCCGCCTGCAAAGGAGTCCCGCACCATGAAAAGCTTCCGCGCATCGGGTGCGTCGGAATGATAGACCAGCGCCGTAGCATCATCAACAGAGACCGCCTGCAGATTGTTTCCGTTATAGCCTGATACAAAATAATTGATATCTGCCGGTTTTTTCTCTTCGTAATAGGGCTGCAGGTTCATCATCCGCGCCAGGTCGTACCCGGAATAAGTGTCCTCTGTGAACGTCATTTCCTCTGGCGGCGGCACCTCGATCCCCAGCTCCGCCAGCAGCGCCCGGCCGCCGATATACCCTCCTGCCGCGTTCCAATGAGTATCATAATGCCAGTACAGCGAATGATCGTCCCGATGCGCACGCATTTCCTCCAGCGGAAACACTACACGGACGGAGGTGTTCTCCCGCAGATAGGCTGTCAACTGCTCTGCACGACTCAATTCTCCCTTTTTATAATAGGAAGGAAGACAGCTATCGCCATAGACAGCCTCTTTATTGGGCGGAATAAACAGCACAAATTCGATATCACGGTTTTCCAGATACGCACGGGATGTCTCCAGATTGCGCCCGATCTGCAAAAGCTGCTCCTGCGTGAACAAATTCGTCCCCTTATAATCGTCAATATTGCTCTCCGCGCTGTAAAACAGCCAGTTATCGCTGCCCACCACCACTTTGTCATTAATGGACTTTTCTTTCAGAATCTCCAGATCCATCAGACTGTTCAGCATGATAAGCTGACTCCGAAAGGGCACGTTCCCATTATAATAATTTTCAAAGGCCACAGCAAAATCCCGATAATTTTCCCGGGTCAGCTCCGGCGCTTCCGTCGGTATCGTATTCTCTGTCGCCTGTGCGGCGAAACGCTCGCCCGCCGCCATCCAAACGACCCGCGGCGCCAGAAGGAGCAGAGCGAAACAGACCAGCCATGCGGCTGCCATGCATTTTTTCATAGGGAAACTCCTGTCCGGAAATTCCTCAGTCCCCGCGCGTTCTTCGCGGAAGGACCGGATATAAAGGATTTATTTTTCAGGCCCGTTGCAAAAGATGACGCTTTTCCACAGCGGACCATTTAGGAAGACCGACCTTTTTTACGGCAAACCGTTTATGAAGCGCGGCATTCCTTCGCAATCAGCCGGAGATCAAAAGTTCAAATAGATCGCCGGATTGTAGGTACCGTTCACAAGGAACAATACGGAAAATATCACCAACAGCATACAATAAAGCATTTCCAAAATGCCGCCCTTCATGCGTTCCAGCATCGGAAGAAACCGATGGACAGCCGCCTGGATCAATCCCATGCCCAGCACGCCCAACACCGCCATGAGAATACACCGATTGTTGATCAACTCCCGCAGCGCCCAAGTGCTGACAGTATACCGCCAGGGCATGATCATCCTGCGAAGGTAGGCGAAAGCCGGCTGCAGGTTCGCCACCCGGAAGATCACCCAGCCGAAATTCACAATGAGCATGGTATACACATACTTCAATATGCCGGACTTCTCCAGCACCTTCTTAAAGCCCAGCCGCTCCACAATCATGAAAAACCCATGCATCACCCCCCAGAACAGGAACGCGGTAGTAGCACCATGCCACAGTCCGGTAGCAAGAAAAACAACCGCCAAATTGAGATAGGTGCGCGCCTTCCCTTTCCGGTTGCCGCCCAATGGAATATACAGATAATCCCGGAACCAGGAGCTTAAGGAAATATGCCATCTGCGCCAGAACTCCTGTATGGATCCCGACAGATACGGGTAATTGAAGTTCTCACAAATCTCGAAGCCGAACATCTTAGACAGCCCCACCGCCATATCGGAAAACCCGGAAAAATCATAATAAATCTGCAGTGTGTACAGCAACGCTGCGCACCAGACCATGGCGCCCGTCACATTGGAAATATCCTGCCCGTAAATCTTATCCACGCAGCTTCCCAGCACGTTCGCCACCAGCACCTTTTTACCCAGACCATAGGCAAAACGCCGGATACCCTCTGCCGTTTTCTCCAGAGACTCCGTACGGTGCTTCAACTGCCTCCCGAAATCCCGATAGCGCGCGATCGGGCCCACAGAAATTTTCGGGAAAAAGGACATATAGAGCGCCATATCCACCGGATTTTTTTCTGCGGGGTAAAGCCCCCGGTACAAATCCGCCAAATAGGCAACAGCGCCGAAGGTAAAAAAAGAAATGCCGATAGGCAGCGGAATGTCCCGCATCTCAAACAGCTGCCGTCCACTGATTCGATTCAAAATACGCAGGAAAAAATTGAAATATTTATAATAACCAAGAAGCCCTAGATTCACCAGAACGCCCGCTGTCAACACCAGACGGGAGCGAAAACCATGGACAGTGTCGGCTTCTGCTTCTCCGTCCGCGCGCAGAGAAAGCTCCAGAAGCAGTCCCAGAATATAATTGAGCACGATCGAAAAGAAAAGCAATACAATACCAACCGGTTCACCCCATGCGTAAAATACGAGGCTCGCCAGCAGAAGAAGCACATTCTGCAGTGGTATATGACCTTTCTTCCCGCCCATCCCGCAAAGCCGGTCCAGCACAAACACGCCCGGCAGGAAAGCCGTGAGGAATATCATAGAATTTATATTCATATCAGTTCCTCTGTATCCATCTTCAATACCATTCCGCGATATCCTACGAAAGCCCGGTCTCAAGCGATATGCGGCACAATTCCATTTTTAAGTATACCGTATTTTCCCAGAAATTCAAGTCCTTTCAGACCCTAGACACGGAACCCATTGGGGGCTTTATATAATAGAACGCATCAGCCAACCCACTCCCGCTTTCGGGTGCTGCTGCAAACAGAATAACAGCAGGCAGAGCCTGCGGACATTATCCTTTCCTTCCAGACATGGCATGGCTTCCGATGGATTTTCTACGCCTGGCGACACAATCGCTTTGCGGGCATTATCTTCCCTGCGCCATAAAGGCTTCGATCTCCTCTGTCGTTTTGGGGATCGCGCCGCTGAGCACCTCGCAGCCATCCTCCGTGACCAGAAGCGTATCCTCTATGCGGATGCCCAGGCTCTCCTCCGGAAAATAAAGCCCGGGCTCCAACGTGAACACCATGTCCTTTTCCAGCCGCAGCGCCGGATCCTCGCCGACATCATGGGTGTAAAGGCCGATGAAATGCCCGGAGCTGTGGAGATAGTATTTCGACATTTCCTCTTCTTTTTCAATCATGCCGATCCGGATCAGCTCCTGTGCCATCACCTTCCAGCTGATCTTTTGCAGATCGTCCTTGATCTGTCCCGGCCTGGCCGCCTCCAGCGCCGCATCGAGCCCCTTCAGCACGATGTCGTAAAGCTGCTTCTGGCGCGCCGTAAATTTCCCGTTCACCGGAAAGGTTCGCGATACGTCCGCGCAGTAATAACCGCTGCTGGCCCCCAGATCGAACAGGATCATGTCGCCGTCCTTCGCCACGTCCCTGTTGACGCTGTAATGGAGCGTGCAGGCGTTCTTCCCCGCGGCGGCGATCGTCTCAAAGGCGTGATCGCAGCCTCTCGTTTTTACGATGAAATCAAAATAGGCCTCGATCTGTCCCTCCGTCATGCCGGGCCTCATGTGCCGCATCATATATTGAACGGCCTCAACCGTCACATTGCAGGCCTCCCGATGCTTTGCGATCTCCTCCGCGTCCTTCACCCTGCGCTGCTTCGCGAACCAGTCATAGCTGTCGGCCACGGTCAAGGTCGGATAGCAGTCCCGCATCCGCCGCGCGAAATCCCGCTCCAGGCTGGGCCTGTCCATCTGCCGTTCCTCCAGATCCAGCCACAGCGTCGTGACGGGATACCAGGACATGATCCCGGAAATGGAGCTTTCCAGCTCATCCAGATACCGCACCTGCGAAATCCCGAACAACTCCTTCGCCTCATCCGGGCGCGGCCTGTGACCCTCGAACGTTTCCATTCCTTCATTGGGACGGCGGATGAACAGCATTTCCCGAACCCTGCTGCCGTTCTTATATACCAGATATACGGTCTTTGGCTCCTCACAGCCTGTCAGATAATAAAAATTCCGATAAACGGAAAACGGATAATCCTCGTCTCCCGCCTTTTTCTTCGGACTGCCCGCGAACAGCACGCCCATCTGCCCGTCCGACAGCATTTCATGATAACGTTCCCTTCTGGATCTGTGAAACTCCCTGCTCAGCATCTTTTGTTCTCTCCTGTCATTTTTCTGT
>CANQTI010000122.1 GCA_947626725.1 uncultured Eisenbergiella sp. | reverse complement strand
CAGTGCGGCGGCGTCATGGATTATGATCCCGCCACCGGCGGCATGCACTGTCCGTACTGCGACTATACGGAACGCATCCCGGCCGCGGGGGCAGGTTTTGGCGGGACGGAAGGGGAAAGCGCACAGGAGCTGGATTTTGAGAGCGCCCTTCACCGGGAAAACTGCGACTGGGGCGTCAAAAAGAAGATCGTCATCTGTAAGGCCTGCGGGGCCCAGTCCGTATATGACGAGCTGGAGCTGGCCAATGTGTGCCCCTACTGCGGTTCCAATCAGGTCATGGAGGAAAAGGGAGCGGAAACCATGGCCCCGGGAGGAGTGGTGCCGTTTGTTCTGACCGCGAAAGAAGCGGCGGCCAGGTTCGCTTCCTGGATCAAGAGAAAGCTGTTCTGTCCCCGGGCAGCCAAAGAGGGCGTAAAGCCCGGGGCGTTCAAGGGCGTCTATCTGCCTTATTGGACTTTCGATGCCCATACGGTCACGGATTATGCGGCGGAGTACGGCATTGACCGGCACGTGCGCACAAAAGAGGGCGAAAAGGTGGTCACCGACTGGTACAATACCAGCGGACGCTATCGGGAGGATATTGATGATGAGGCGGTGATGGCGTCCGCCCGTTATGATGAAGGGCTGATGCGAAATGTGGAGCCCTTCCACACTGCGGACAATAAAGTCTATCAGCCGGAATATGTGGCCGGTTTCGTGGCCGAGCGCTATTCGGTGGGGCTGAAGGAGGCCTGGGAGAAGGCGAAGAACCTGATCTCCGGGAAGCTTCGTGCCAACATTGAAGACCGGGTCCGTCAGGAGCACCGGGCGGATCATGTCCGGATCAGACGGGCGAATACCGCTTATTCCGCCGTCACCTACAAATATCTGCTGCTTCCGGTCTGGCTTTCCACCTACCGTTATCGGGATAAGGTCTATCATTTCATGGTCAACGGGCAGACCGGAAAGGCGGGCGGCCAGGCGCCGGTATCCTGGATGCGGGTGGCGGTCGCCGTGATCCTTGCGGCCGCGATTTTCCTCCTGTGCTCCGATTACGCGATCTGGGGCGCGGCGGCAGCAGTGCTGGCGGCGGTGTTGGCCGCGGCGTGCCATGTGCTGCGGATGTGAAAGATTGGGAAATGAGCCTGCTGGCTTATTTCCCAATCTGCGTTTTGTGCCGCGGGCATCGCAAAACGCGGGATCGTACGTGCCGGCTCGCATATGCTCGCGGCATGGAGAAAAGATGGAACGGGGCGCGGCGCTGCCGAATCCAGACAGAATCGCGAAAAAACGCGAAATTTTTAAGAAAAACCTGCCGGAATCCGACAAATTCCGCGCAGGTTTTTTTTTATAATGGGGACATACATAACAGGAGGCGTTCATATGCGGTACAGCCTTTACGTGGACCGAATCTTCTTTTTGCATTTCGGCATGCATTTTCTGCTGCTTTGGCTGACCGCCTGTATCGGGAATCTGCGGCCGGATAAAAGGAGGCTCGCCGCTTCGGCGGCGGCGGGAAGCCTGTATTTTCTTGCCGTGCTGTTTCTTCTGCCGGGGAAACCGGGTCTTGTTCCCATTTTGAAAACGGGTATGTTGGCGGCGGGTGCAGTCGCTATGCTGCAGCTGGCGTTCGGGTTTAGGGAAGCGCGCGGGCTGTGCCGCGCCGTGGAGCTGTATCTGGCGGTATCCTGCGCGCTGGGCGGGGCCGTTGGCGCGGCCTATGGCTTATATGACCGATTGGCCGGGGAGCGGGATGCGGGAAAAAATCTGTTCGCCGTTCTGCTTCCTTCCGCTGCCGCGGCGGCTTTGGGGACCGGGCTCATTCGCTGGGAAAGGCGGAGAGAAAAGGACCCGCTTTGGACAGTCCGGATCAGAAACGGGGATCGGGAAATGACGCTGACCGGGCTGATGGACAGCGGCAACAGCCTGTATGATCCGTTTTCCGGTGCTCCCGCCTGCATCCTGGAACGCGCGGCAGCGGAGGAGCTCGGGCTTTTGGAAAGGGCGGAAGGGTTTCGTCTCATCCCCTATCATTCGGTGGGAAAGCTGCATGGGCTTCTGCCCGCTGCCCTGGTAGAGGAGCTGCACCTGTATAGGGACGGCCGTCATATCCGGCAAAGGAATGTGCCGATCGCCGTGGAAAACGGGCGGCTGTCCGGGAAAAACCGCTATCAGATGCTTTTGCATCCTGCCTTACTGGAGGAAAAGAAAGGAGAAAACCATGATATTGAAAGTAGCGATGCCGGGGAAAATGCAGTTTAAAATCATTCGCAGGGAGCCGGCCTTTTTTCTGGCGAAGGAAGGGGACATTCATTATATCGGCGGCGCGGAGGTGCTGCCGCCCCCGCTGGAGAGCGAACAGGAGAGCGAGGTGATTCAGGATCTGGATTCCGAGGAGTATGCCAAGGAGGCGCGTTCCATTCTCATCGAGCACAATCTGCGCCTGGTGGTGTACATAGCGAAAAAGTTCGACAACACGGGGGTGGGGGTGGAAGATTTAATCTCCATCGGCACCATCGGTCTGATCAAATCCATCAATACCTTCAATCCGGGGAAGAACATCAAGCTGGCTACCTACGCGTCCCGCTGCATTGAGAATGAGATCCTGATGTATCTGCGCCGGAACAGCAAGACCCGGCTGGAGGTTTCCATCGATGAGCCGCTGAACGTGGACTGGGACGGCAACGAGCTGCTGCTTTCCGATATTTTGGGAACGGATGAGGACGTGATTTATAAGGATCTGGAAAATGAGGCGGAGCGCAAGATTCTGCGCCGGGCCGTGAGCACGCTGTCCGAGCGGGAGCAGACGATCATCAATCTGCGATTTGGGCTGAATACGCCGGACGGCCGGGAAATGACGCAGAAGGAGGTGGCCTCCTGCCTGGGCATTTCCCAATCCTATATTTCCCGTCTGGAAAAAAAGATCATGCGGCGGCTGAAAAAGGAGATCGTGAAGGAGTAGAGGGCGGTCGTTTCCCTCCGGTCCGCTCCGCGGCCGGGCGCGGCGGCAGCCGGAAGAGTTCACGCGCTCAGGTAGGCGCGCATGACGCGCAGGGCGCTTTTTTCCAGTCGGGAGACCTGCGCCTGAGAGATGCCGATGAGCTCCGCCACCTCCATCTGGGTTTTCCCTTCAAAAAAGCGCAGCACGATGATCTCGCGCTCCCGTTCGCCCAGACGTTCCATGGCATCGGAGAGGGAAAGGCGGTCGATCCAGACCTCCTCCCGGTTTTTTTTGTCCCGGATCTGATCCATGACATAGAGGGTATCGCCGCCGTCGGTATAGACGGGCTCGTAGAGGCTCATGGGATTCTGGATGGCGTCCAGCGCGTAGACGATGTCCTCCCGGGAGATGCCCACCTCGGCGGCCACCTCCGTAATAGAAGGCTCCTTCTGATTTTTTTTCATCAGGTTCTCCCGGGCATAGATTGCCTTGTAGGCGGTGTCGCGCAGGGAGCGGCTGACGCGGATGGAGTTGTTGTCCCGCAGGAAGCGCCGGATTTCCCCGATGATCATGGGAACCGCGTAGGTGGAAAAGCGTACGCCCAGCTCCGTATTGAAGTTGTCGATGGCCTTGATCAGGCCGATGCAGCCGATTTGAAACAGGTCGTCCACATTCTCGTTGGTGGAGGCGAAGCGTTTGATAATGCTCAGGACGAGGCGAAGGTTGCCCTGAATGAACCGTTCCCTGGCCGCTTCATCCCCCTGACGGATCCGGATGAAAAGCTCGTCTTTTTCCTCATTGGTGAGCACGGGCAGCTTTGAAGTGTTTACGCCGCAGATCTCCACCTTATTCAATGCCATGACCATGCCTCCTCCTGCCGGTTTCGATTTTTGATTCTGCTGATGGGAAGCTCGAAAAGCGTGTTCCCTGTTGTATTAAGCATGGGCAGCGCACAGAATTTTATTCTGGTAAATTCTGTCCTGCGGAACCGATTTCCTTTGGGAGCATATCATGATAAAAAGCGGCGCGGAGGGAGCGGATATGCTGTTTTCGGAATTGAAATGCAAGGAGGTTATCAATCTGCGGGACTGCAGGAAGCTGGGACATGTGGTGGATTTTGAATTTGATGAGTGTACGGGCTGTATCCGCAGAATTACCGTTCCGGGCGGCAGCCGGTTTCGGAATCTGCTGCGCAGCGATGCGGGCTGCGAGATTTGCTACAGCGATATCAAGCAGATCGGACCGGACATCATTCTGGTAGATGTCCATGATTGACAAAATATGGTTCTTTCTGTATACTGTATATAGAAAATATGCGGCTTTTTGTCAGGAAATGTGCCGTGTCCGGGAAGCGGGAATACGGCAGGAGGAATCCATATGAAATGTCCATTCTGCGGTCATGAAAATACCAGGGTCATCGATTCCAGGCCCTCCGATGAGAACAATTCCATCCGGCGCCGACGGGTCTGTGACGACTGCCGGAAGCGCTTCACCACCTATGAAAAGATCGAGACGATTCCGTTAATCGTCATCAAAAAGGACAGCAAACGGGAATCCTATGACCGTGCCAAGCTGGAGTCCGGTGTCCTGCGGGCCTGTTACAAGCGCCCCATCAGCGCGGATGAGATCACCAGACTGGTGGACCAGGTGGAGACGGAGCTCTTTTCCAGAGAAGAACGGGAGATTTCCAGCAGCGTCATCGGGGAGCTGGTGATGGATAAGCTCAAAGGGCTGGATTCCGTGGCCTATGTGCGGTTCGCCTCCGTATACCGGGAGTTTAAGGACGTCAATACCTTTATGGACGAGCTGAAAAAGATCATCGAAAAAGAAAACTGAAGGGCAGGCGGCGCGCTTTGCGGGGATATTCCCCGAGAACTGTCCAAACTGCGGCCGACCATGAGAAAATTTGCGGGAATTTACAGCCGGCACTTGATTTTCACGCCATAGTTGTATAAAATGAGCAGGTCAGGGCATTTCGTGCCCTGACCTGTTTCGCGCCCGGCACCTGTTATGGCGCCCGCGTCAGGCATGTGGACCGCATGGCCGCAATGCCGGAAACAGACAACTGAATAGAGCAAACACAAAAAGGAGAGACACATGAAGACAAAAGCGATTCGGAGATTTCTTTTGACTTTGGTGTGCACAGCACTGACTGTTGCACTGTGCGGCTGCGCAGGCGATAAGGCAGGCGAGACCACATCCCGGATTTCGATTGGGATTCCTCAGGACATTGAAGACAGTCTGGACCCTCACAAAGCGGTGGCGGCCGGAACAGAGGAAATCCTGTTCAATCTGTATGAAGGGCTTGTGAAACCTGACAGTGAAGGTAATTTGGTCGATGCCCTTGCAGAAAGCCACACGGTAGAAGAGGACGGGAAGGTTTATACCTTTCAGCTACGGGACGGTGTAAAATTCCATGATGGCAGCCTGGTAACGGCGGAAGACGTAAAATATTCCCTTGACAGATGCGCCGATACCAGCAATGGAGATCCCCTGGTACCGGCGTTTTCTGCGATTGAGAGCGTGGAAATCCTGGATCCGGATACCGTCCGCGTGACCCTGAAGGAGCCGGACAACGAGTTCCTGGCTTATATGGACGCGGCGATCATACCGGCATCCAATGCGTCGCCTGAGACCAATCCGATCGGAACCGGCCCGTATAAGTACGTATCCCGTTCCCCGCAGGAGAACTTCGTGATCGAGAAATTTGACGATTACTGGGGGACGCCCGCGAACATCGATGAGATCACGCTGAAGGTCATCGCCAATTCGGATACCATCGTC